>DASPMP010000274.1:0-8498 GCA_035626995.1 Gemmatimonadaceae bacterium | reverse complement strand
ATCCCCATCGCGACGATGAAGAGGAGATTGAGACCCACCGCCACGAGCAGCTTGACCACCGACGCGCTCACGACGAGGACCGACCGCTCCTGCACCCGTCCGAAGGCCAGCGCGACGAGAATGATGCTCTGCAGGGCGAAGCTCCCAGCGGCGAGGCGAATGAGTCCTGCATGAGCCGGGGTATCGAAGACGAGCGCGGAGAGCGGCGCGGCCGCCGCAAAGACCACGACCCCCATGACGCCATAGCTCAGGGTGAGCGCCGTAAGCGCGGTGGCCACGACACGCCGCCGGCCTTCCGGTGTGTCCGCCTTGTGATAGAACCTGAAGATGCCCTGGGCGATCTGGGAACCAGCGACAATGGCGACGACGTCCAGCGTCATCTCAACCAGCGCCGCGATGCCGTAGTCGGCGGGCGAGAGATACCGCGTGTAGATCGGCAGCATCAGGAAGGCGATCGCCTTCCCGAGGATGTTGCCGATGGCGTACAGGATGGCGTGGCGGCCGATGGACGCTACGCCGGACGACGGGGCGTCGGCCGCGCGCGGGGGAACCTCGGAGGCTGCGGCCACAGTGTCAGCCATAATAAGGACGTCGGCGCCGCATTGGAACGGCGAAGCGGGCATCGCTCAGCACGCAAAACCAGACGTACCCTCGTTCGACCTCGTGATTAAGTTCTCGCAACCCATGGCCGCTCTCGCGCTCGTGCAATCTCCTCCATCGGCCCGCGCCGCGGACATCCAGGCCCTTTTCGTTCGGGCGGGGCAGCCCGAATTCAGCGCGACGTTCGACCGTTCGTATCGGGTGCGGGAGCAGTTCGGCCTGCGCAGCTGGCTCGGCATCGAGGACGCGCGGGTGGTGTTGCACATCTCGGTCAGTCCGGAACCCTTCTCCTGCGGTGCACGCAGACTCGTGGGCGGGTTGCCTGGCGACCTGATGGCGGATACCACGCATCGACAATTCTGGCACCCACTCAAGCTCGTCCGTGCCATGGTCGCCGATGTGAAGCGCGAAGGAAAGCTGGATTTCCTCCTCACGTCGTTCGTGCCAGCGGCCGAGGCAGTGTTCCGGGCGGCGGGCTTTCAGCGCTTCGCGCCCCTCCAGCGACATGTCACTCCGCTCGTCTGGCCGTATCCACTCGCGCGGCGCCTGCTTCATGGAGAAGGTCGCGCGCGACTGACGGCGTTGCCATTCACGGACGCGCGCGCGATCGCGGCGCTGGTGGGGCTCTCTTCGCCCGACGTGATGCGCACGCTCCCGAGCGCCGAGTACTACACCACGCGGATGCCACGCCAGGAGTACCCCACCGGCACCTGGCTGCTGGCGGGTGACCCCGCCACGCCCGATGCCATGGTGCTGGTGTCGCCCACACCGCGTCGCGACCTGACCATCGCCGACGTGATCTGGCGCGATGCGCGGGTGCGGCTCGCGGGGGTGCTCTCCGGCGTCGCTGCCTGGGCGGCTCGGCAACGCCATCGACGCGCGTACCTTACCACGATTCCGGGCACACGTCTGGCCGTCGCGGCCCAGCGCGCGGGGTTCCTCCCTCGGCCATCGGAGGCGGCCGTCATGCTCCTGCCGCTCACCGATCCCGGCACTATCCCGCCGCCGGATCAGTGGGCGCTCACCCCGTTCGCACTCACCGGCTGGTGATCACGCCCGACACGGCCGCGTTCAGATACCGTTGGCGTACGGGCCGCACCAGTCCGAATAGCTGATGGCCACCGCGCCATGTGCGCGGAACGCATCGCCCGGCTGCGTTCCCGTATCCGGATAATTGCTCGTGGGACCGTTGCAGCCGATCCGGAATTCCTGATGTTCGGACGGGACGTACGCAAACGTCGAATTTGCCATCGTCGTGCCGTTTCCGACCATATCGCTTTCGTCCAGCATCAGCGTACCCGCGCCGTTGTAGACGCGAAGCTGCACCGAGTACGTCGCGGCGCCGTACGCGCAGTGCCACTCGACCCGGTACGTCGCGAACTTGTTCAACAGCACCGTATCGCAGACGAATCGCTGGCCCGTGTTGATGTCGCGCCAGGCCATCATCCAGACGCCATTGCCATTGCACAGCCACATGGGGTTGAAGCCGTCACCACCGCCTGACCCGCCGACGTCCGCGCTTTCGACACCATGCTCCACGTTGCCGCTGCCTGGGACTGTACTGCCGAACGCGGTGTTGCCATGGCCATGTGAGTCAGCCCACAGCATGGCGGTGTACAGCCGGAAGAATCGATCATCGCCGCTCGCCGGCGCCCCGAGACTGATGTACGGCTGCGACCACGCGAATCCGAGGGAGTTCTGACCAGCGGGCACACGGATCACGAACGCATTGGCCGTCGGCCATGCGGCGTCGATACCGGCGCTCACACGCGTCTCGACCACGCTCGAGTTTCCTCGCACGCCGGACCACGGGGTCGCGCTGCCGGTATCGCGCTTCACGGCCTCGGTCGTGCCAGTGCCGGTGTTCCAGTCAGAGTGGAATACCACGCCCTGCGCAACGGGAGTAGGCTGGGCTGCGAATGTCGCGGGCGCATTCCCGTTTGGCGTTACGGTGACCACCTGCGGGTTCGGCGTTCCCGGCACGAGCCGAAAATCCGTCGGAGCCGTCCATGTCACGTTGTACTCGCCTTCCGGAACGTTGGTGATGTCAACCGTACTCGTTCCACCCGCGGTGACGATGGTCAGGACAGCGGAGAAAGTGTCGCCGGTATTGCTGGTTTTCCGTGCGGACACGGATCCGCCGGCCGCAGCACCCGTCAACCCGTTGACCGTGACGCGAATGGTGCCGACCGGCCCGTTCGATGTCGGCTCGCTGCTGCCGCATGCGAGCGCACTCAGGCCCACGAGGAGTCCGCTGCTGGTGGTGATGAACGAGCGCCTGCTGATGTCTTTCATCAGCACTGCGTCAGCGGCGTCAACGCGGCCAGTGAATGCGTCTATGCGGGGGCGAGAAGCCATCGTAACCCTGGAGGAATGCGGTCAGTAATCAGACGTCCGAGTGAAGCATCGTGCAACGAGCCGTCGGGAAGGGAGACCGTTAGATGCCGTTCGCGTACGGGCCGCACCAGTCCGTGTCGCTGATCGCCACAGCGCCATGGGCACGGAATGCATCGCCGGCCTGAGTGCCCGTGTCGCCATAGTTGCTCGTAGGGCCGTTGCATCCGACGCGAAATTCCTGGTGCTCCGCGGGAGTGTAGGCGAACGTGGCATTGGTGAGGCTCACGCCGTTGGACACGAGATCCGCGTCGTCCAGCACGAGCACTCCCGCGCCATCATAGATGCGCACCTGCACGGTGTACGTCGTGGCGCCGTATGCGACATGAAACTCCACCCGATAGGTGGCGAACTTGTTGAGCAGGATCGTGTCGCAATTGAAGCGCTGACCCGTGTTGATGTCACGCCAGGCGAACATCCAGTGCCCATTGGCGTTGCAGAGCCACATCGGGTTGAATCCGTCTCCGCCACCGGTACCGGTGATGTCCGCGCTCTCGACGCCGTGTTCAACGTTACCGCTTCCTGGGACGGTGCTGCCGAAGAGGGTGTTGCCGTGTCCATGGGAATCGGCCCAAAGCATCGCGGTGTACATCCGGAAGAATCGGTGCGATCCATTTCCCGGCAGGCCGAGATTGATGTACGGCTGAGACCACGCAGCGCCCAGGGATGACTGGCCGGCGGGAACGCGAATCACAAAGGCGTTCGCAGTGGGCCAGGCAGCATCCAGCCCCGCGGTCGCGAGAGTCTCGACCGCGCTGGAGTTCCCGCGCACTCCACCCCATGGCGTCGAGCTCGACGTATCGCGTTTGGCCGCGTCCGATGTTCCGACGGCGGTGCTCCAGTCCGAATGGAAGACGATGCCAACGGCCGCCGGCACCTGCTCGATCTGGAACGCGACTGAGCCCGTAGCGCTCGATGCGATCGTGATGCTTTGGGGGTTGGTCTGACCGGCGGTAAGGCGCCGCCCCGGCGGGGCCGTATACGTCACACTGTAGGTGCCAGGCTGCAACGGAGAGTCGACCGTGCCCGAAAGCGGCACATTGATGCTCAACGGCGTCTGGCCGCCGACGTCAGTCCGCTGGACCTGCGCAGACCCGCCATTCGCGGCACCGGCGTCGATCCCGGTAACCGTGAGCCGCAACGTTCCAGCCGCCGTGATCTCCGTGACCTGGAACGTCGTGATCGCCGTCTGGCCACCAAGCAGGGTGACGTTCCTGGGGTCCGTCTGCCCAGCGGTAAGCTGGTAGCCAGTTACCGGCGTGTAATCGACGCTGTACGCGCCGGGTTGCAGCGTGGTCTCCAGCGAACCTGAAATGGGAATCGTAAAGTTCACCGGTGACTGGCCTGGGATGTCCGACCGCAACACATCAATCGACCCAGCATTGGGCGCGCTCGCCGCGACACCACTCACCACCACGCGTAGCATGGCGGCGGACACGGCGCACGTGAAGGCGGCGGGTGTGGCGGCGCCGGATGCGACCGTGACAAACACCGGACTTGCCGAGGTGAGCTGAAAGCCGGCCGGTGGTGTGAGGCTGACGTTGTAACTGCCCGGTAGCAGGTCGGCGAGCGAGCCGGAGCTCGATCCAGACACGGGTGCCGGGAGGCTGCGGTTGGATGAGCTCCCGGTATCCGTATTGACAGCCGTCACAGTTCCACCGGATGTCGCGCCGGTCAATCCCGAGACCGTGACCTGAATGGACCCGGGAATTCGCTGGCCGGCGAAGGTGACGTTGGCCGTGCCGCCGGCAGAAACACTGACGACCTGAGTACTCGCCGAACCGGCGGTCAGCTGGAAACCCGTCGGTGCGGTGTAAGAGACGTTGTACGCACCGGCAGGAAGCGATGAGATGTCGCCGATGCTCTGGCCACTTGTCGGCGCCGGAAGGTTCAGCGTGAAGGTGTCTCCGGTGTTGTCGGTCCGGATGGCCGAGATCTGTCCGCCCGACGCAGCCCCGGCAATTCCGTTCACGGTGACGTGCAACGATCCAGGTGCGACCGCAACGCTGAACGTCGCCGAGCCGGTGCCCCCGGCGCTGACGCTCACGCCTGTCACCGGATTGGCGGCGGACGTGTCGATAAACCCAGCCGGGGGGTCATATGAGACGTCATACACGCCGACCTCGACTCCGGTCACCGTCCCAGTGCCATTGGACCCGATAGAAATCACTCTCGGTGATGCAGCGGCATCGGTCCGCTGCGCGACTGCGGTGCCACCCTGTACACCCGTCAGTCCGCTGATCGTGACGGAAATCGAGCCGACGCTCGCTTGTTCGACGACGTTGATCGGAATGATGGTCGTCGCCTCCAGATCCACGACGGTCGACCGCGGCTCGGCTTGACCAACCACCTGAAACCCCGGAGGTGCTTCGTAGGAGAAGGTGTAATCCCCAATGTCCGCCGGGAATGTCACGTCGGCCGGAATTGGAATCTGGATCAGGTAGACGGGCTGGCCCTTGGTGTGGGTAAACCGCGCTGTCCCGCCGCTTGCTGGGTCCCCGGTGAGGCCGTTAACCAACAGCCGAACAAGGCCGCGCTGGGCCCGAACCCCCTCGCTCGTGCAGGCATCCAGGGTGGCGCCAAGAAGCATCCCGCCACCGGCCGCGACAAATTTGCGCCGGCTGATGGGGGGGCGAGGGATTGCTTCTTTTGAATCCTCAGCCATGCGGAGTCCGTTTGGTTGGGCCTGTTTGACTATCGTACGGGAGCACCTGCCGCGGCGCAAGCGACTTTGCCGCGCCGATCTCTATGTGACGTGAATCGCATTGGAGTCCGACGCGTCAAACGCCGTTCCTGTACGCCCCACACCATCCGCCATTGCTCACGGCAACACCCGCGAAGAACCACGCCGGGATCACGCTTCGCCGCGGTTCATTCGGTGGATTGAATCCCATGCCGTTCGTACCCAGTTGCAATCCATCGAGCTGCGTGGGATTCATCGGAGCGGTGAACCCATCGAGCGACATCCGGCCGGTCGAGAACTCGCGAGTGGAATGGAGCAGTCGATCATCGCCATCGTAAATGCGCGCTTCGTGGCGACGCCGATCGACCGACACCCGATGCACCGCCCATTCGAGCCGATACACGCGGTCGCGCGCGAGTCGGATCGGGCGCATCCCACCCAGCGCGAAACGCGTCGGCAGGCCCGCAACCCAGACGTTGAAGGTGGGATTCCATCCCTCGGCGGCTGTATAGAACGTCCAGGACCAGTTCGTCCGTGACCCACTCCGTTCTTCCAGGCAATGGTTGTTATTTCCCGTCGGGGGCGGCTCAGTGACGTGATGCGGATAGGCCAGCCGTTTGTACACCCGGTAGTACAACGATTCGCCGACCTGTGGAATGGGCCAGGCATTGCCTCCGGGGAGGTTCGACACCTGGCCGGTGTGAAACTCCTGCATGTCGTTGTGCGGAACGCCGACGATGCAATCCACCTGGAGACAATTGGCGGTGGGAAAGCCCAGCGCGCGGCCGTCGACCACAGAGCATGCCACTGCCTGCCCCCGTTCCTGACCGCCGATGTAGATCTGCCAGGGTCGCTTCTTGCTGGCGTCCCTGATCGCCGTGCTCGCCCGACCCCGCCCCGAGCTCCAGTCGGAATGGAACACCACGCCGGACATCCCGATCGGCCAGCGGCCGAAGGCGCCGGCGAGAACAAGCCCGCTCGCCGACCTGATGAAACCGCGTCGTCCCACGATGTCCTTATCTTCCACCGCCCAACCTCGCCTGAGGGGGTGACCCGGCGACTGCCGTCCGGCTGCGTGACGGCGCCGGTAGCATGACCAGCACTCCACCGAAATCGTCACCCCATCCGTGATGCGCCAGCCGCTCCCCCCCGGTGTTCCCATTGTGGTCTTTGGTGACGACTGGGGCCGACACGTCTCCAGCATGCAGCATCTTTTCCGACACCTGGCGGGCACGCACGACGTGATCTGGGTCAACGCCATCAGCCACCGCGTGCCACAGCTCAGCATCCGTGACGTGCGGCGGGCATTCGGGAAGGTCCGCGTGCTCTTTCAGGGCGGTCGCACGGGGACGGCCGGCGAGATTGAGATCGGCGCCCAGCCACGCATGATCATCCACCCGAAAGTGCTTCCCTGGCATCACTTCCGTCTCGTTCGCGCGATCAACCGGCGGTCGCTGACGCGTGCCATCCGCGGAGCGCTCGACCAGCTCGGAGCACGTTCGCGACCGATGCTGGTGACTGGCTCTCCACCCTCCATCGCGGTCTTCGGTGAGCTTGGGGAGTTGGCGAGTGTCTACTACTGCATGGACGATTTCCTGCACCTCCCACACGTCTCTGCCCACATGATCGCGCCTCTCGAGCGCGAGCTGCTGGATCGCGTGGATGCCGTGGTGGCGACAGCGCAGGCGCTCGTGGTCACCAAGCGACCGCGCAGCGGCCGCGCTCATTACCTGCCGCAAGGAGTGAACTATGAGCACTTCGCGACGCCGCAGCCGGTGCCCCCAGACTTGGCCAAACTTCCCAGGCCCATCATCGGATTTGCCGGAGGACTGACGACGCCGGTGGATCTCCCACTGCTCCGACGGCTGTCGGAGGCATTTCCAAATGCCGCTATCGTGTTGGTCGGCCCCGTACACGTGGACCTGACTGCAATCGCGGCACCGAACCTTCACGTGCTGGGGGCGCGACCTTACCGGGATCTGCCAGCGTACGTCCAGGCATTTGACGTCGGCATCATCCCATACGTGCTCAATCAGCACACGATTGCCGTCGATCCCCTCAAGCTGCTCGAGTACCTCTCGGCCGGCGTGCCCGTGGTCACCACAGATCTCCCTGAGGTCCGGAAGTACAGCGACTCCGTGGCCATCGCGCCAACGGACGACGCCTTCGTGAGTGCTGTTCGCGCCGCGCTTGCGGCGCGCGGCGATCGGGCTGCGCGTCAGCAGGTGGCCCGGCAGCACGGGTGGGACAGACGTGCCGAAGAGTTCCTTGGCGTCCTGGGCGAGCTTCACGTCGTGCGATCTCCCGCCTGAGATTCACGCCGAGCGACGCGAGCCGCCTGGTCGTACACCAGGCTGATTCGGGCGAGCCATCGTTCGGGGCTGAGGCGCTCGGACAGCCGCTGCCGGGCCGCACTCGCGCGGGCAGCCCGCTCGGGCGCTGATACCAACGCCGCACCCAGCGCGACGCGGAGCCCATTCACGTCCAGCGGCGGAACGAGCCATGCGCTCTGTTCGTCCAGCAAGTCCGGAATGCCTCCCACCGCGAACGACACGATCGGAATTCCCGCAGACACCGATTCCAGCAGGACCATCGGCGTGCCTTCCGTCCTGCTGGACAACGCCAGCACGTCAAACGCTGGCAGGAGGTCGGCGGCGGCGGCGCGGAAGCCAGCGAACGTGACACGGTCTGCCACGCCGAGCTCCGCGGCCAATCGCTCGAGTCGAGGCCGTTCTTCGCCATCGCCGACGATTACCGCGCGCATCGGATCAGCGCCACGCAACGCCTGGAGGAGCAGGTCTGCTCCTTTCTCCGGGCTCAG
>DASPMP010000273.1:0-3899 GCA_035626995.1 Gemmatimonadaceae bacterium | reverse complement strand
CAGTCGATGACGCGCTGGTCGAAGTCGTCGCCACCGAGGTGCGTATCGCCATTCGTGGACTTCACCTCGAACTGACGGGAGCCCTCGACCTCGTACAGTTCCAGCACGGAGATGTCGTAGGTTCCGCCGCCGAGATCGAAGACAGCGACCTTCTCGTCCTTTTTCTTGTCGAGACCGTACGCGAGGGCCGCCGCGGTCGGCTCGTTGATGATCCGGAGTACGTCGAGGCCAGCGATCTTGCCCGCATCCTTCGTTGCCTGACGCTGTGCGTCATTGAAGTACGCCGGCACGGTGACGACCGCCTTGGTCACCTGCGATCCGAGGTAATCTTCGGCGGTCTGCTTCATCTTCTGCAGGATCATCGCGGAGACTTCGGGCGGGGTGAATCGCTTGCCCTGCACCTCCACCGTCGCGACCTCGTTTGACCCTGCCACGACCTTGTAGGGAACGCGCTTAATCTCCTCCTGGACTTCGGAGATCTTGCGGCCCATGAAGCGCTTGATAGAGAAGACGGTGTTGGTCGGATTCGTGACCGCCTGCCGTTTTGCAACCTGGCCGACCAGGCGTTCGCCATCCTTTGTGAAGCCGACGACGGACGGAGTGGTGCGCCCACCCTCCGCGTTCGGGATCACGACAGGGTCGCCACCCTCCATGACGGCGACGACGGAATTCGTCGTACCGAGATCGATACCAATGACTTTGTCGGCCATTTCTTCCTCAAAGTGGTAAGTGGAGCCATCCGCGCCTGCATGGCGGCAAGTCTGAGACCCGTCAGTTGCGCCAGAATGGCAGGGAATTCGCATTCCTTCCCAATCCGGACTGCCACCAATGATCCCAATAGGCGACGACAACCCGACGCTTCGCACGCCTTGGATGACCTACCTCATCCTCGCGTTGACGTTTGCCGCGTGGGTCATGCTTCAGGGTGCCGGCATGGACGAACTGCGACTTGCCGCCAGCGTCTGCAACCTGGGGTTGGTGCCCGCCGAGCTGCTGGGCAGTCGCCCCATTGGATTTGCCGTTCCGTTGGGAAATGGGTTGGCGTGCGTGGTGGATGCCGAGCCCATGAACTGGATTACGCCGATTACGTCGATGTTCCTGCACGGGAGCTGGGGCCACATCCTCGGGAACGCGCTCTTTCTCTGGGTCTTCGGAAACAACATCGAGGACAGTATGGGCCCGTGGCGATTTCTCGTCTTCTACCTCCTCTGCGGCCTGGTTGCGGTGGCCGTGCACATGGTGACCGAGCCTGCGTCCCCCGTGCCCACGGTCGGAGCATCCGGCGCCATCTCCGGCATCATGGGAGCGTACCTCGTGTTGTATCCCCGGGCGCGCGTGAACATCCTCTTCTTCTTCCTGATCTTCATCCGCGTGGTTCCCGTCGCTGCCTGGATGGCATTGCTGTGGTGGTTCGCCTGGCAGCTGATCGCGGGTTTGCCGCAGCTGTCCACGATGCGTCCCGATGTGTCCGGCGGAGTCGCGGTATGGGCGCACATCGGCGGCTTCGTTGCCGGGGTCGTGCTGATCAAGCTGTTCGAGAATCGCGGGCTCGTCGCGGAGCGCCGACGTGTGCACGACGAGCATTACGCGGAGCTGCTGCGCGTGCAAATGTGATTTGTGCTTTGGGCGATGGCCTGTGAGCTTTGTAGCACCAGCCGGACACCGACCTTCGCCCAACGAGCATGCTCGGACGTCTCATCCCGAAGGACCAGGTCTTTTTTACCCTGTTCAACGAGCTCGCGACGCATCTGATGACCGCATCGCGCCTCCTACGCGAGCTGTTCGACCACCCGGACAATCTTCAGGAACAGATCCGCGCGATCAAAGAGGTGGAACACAAGGCTGACCAGCTCACGCATGATATCAGTGCCCGCATTGATGCGAGCTTCGTGACGCCGATCGACCGCGAGGATATTCACGCCTTGTCCACCAGGCTCGATGACGTGATCGATCTGCTGGACGGCACGGCCCGTCGGGCCGAGACGTTCCACCTGGGGCAGGTGCGTGAGCCCGCCCGCCAGCTTTGTGGCCTGATCGTTGAGGCCACCGAACATCTGCAACGCGGTGTCAGCGGTATCAAGCGACCCAAGGAAGTGATGGCGAGCGCCGTCGAGGTAAAACGCATCGAGGAAGAGGGGGACGCGATCTATCACAAGGCAGTGGGGGACCTGTTCAAGGGTTCGCCTGACCCCCTCGATGTCATCAAGTGGAAGGAGATTTACGATCGGCTGGAGCATGCGCTGGACAGCTGCATGGGCGTCGTGCATGCGCTGCAGAGCATCTCCCTCAAGAACGCGTGACGTGATCTGGTACGTCATCGCGATCGTCGCCGTCGCGTTCCTGTTCGACTTCATCAACGGATTTCACGACTCAGCGAACTCCATCGCGACGGTGGTCGCCACCCGCGTGCTGAATCCGCTGCAGGCCGTGATGTGGGCCGCGTTTTTCAACTTCGTGGCGCTCTTCACCGTGGGAACGCAGGTGGCCAAGACCATTGGGAAGGGGATGGTCGACCTGTCGGTCGTCGATCCCAACGTGATCCTCGGGGGCCTCCTCGGCGCCATCGTCTGGAACCTCATCACCTGGTTCTGGGGGCTGCCGTCCAGTTCCTCGCATGCGCTGATCGGCGGCTACGCGGGCGCCGCCGTCGCGAAAGGTGGACTGGCCGCCATCACCTGGGGCTCGGACTGGACGCTGACCTTGTCCTTCATCGTCCTGTCTCCTGTCATCGGCATGGTCGCCGGCACGGTCCTGATGGTCCTCGTGACCTGGGTGTTCCGCCTCACGACACCAGCGCGCGCGAATCGCTTTTTCCGCTACGCGCAGCTCGCGAGCTCTGCACTCTTTTCCTATTCGCACGGAGCGAACGACGCGCAGAAGACGATGGGAATCATCGTCGGGCTCCTCGTGTCGGCGCAGGCGTTGTTTGTGGGGCAGACGGGACTGCTCAGCCACTTTCACGTTCCGGACGGCGACACGTTCCCATACTGGGTCGAGATCGGCGCGTACAGCATGATCTCGCTCGGGACGTTATTTGGCGGATGGCGCATCGTGCACACGATGGGCACCCGGATGACCCGACTGCGCCCCGTGGGCGGCTTCTGCGCGGAGACGGGCGGCTCCATGGCCATCCTGATTGCGACGAACATGGGAATCCCGGTCAGCACGACGCACACGATCACGGGTGCGATCGTCGGCGTGGGTTCGACATTTCGCGCGCGCGCCGTTCGGTGGGACGTCGCGGGGCGGATCGTGTGGGCGTGGGTGATGACGATTCCCGCCGCGGCCCTGGTGGCCGCGCTGAGCTACTTCGTCCTGGCCCAGCTGGTCACGTTCTAGGAACGCGGTGGCGGATCTTCGCCACGATCATCTCGATCGCCACGGCGTTGTGGCCGCCCCGCGGAACGATGACATCCGCGTAGCGCTTGCTCGGTTCGACGAATTCGAGGTGCATCGGCTGGACGGTCGTCAGGTACTGGTCGACGATCTCATCGATCGGACGTCCCCGCTCGACGAGATCGCGACGCATCCGACGGATGAGCCGGATATCCGCGTCGGCGTCCACGAACACCTTCACGTCGCACATATCACGGATCCGCTTGTCGGACAGCAACAGGATCCCGTCGATCACCACGACGTCCGCCGCCGGCACGTGCACGGTCTCGGGGCTCCGCAGGTGCTGGACGAAATCATAGACAGGCTTCTCGATGCTCCGGCCGGCAGAGAGATCCCGCAAGTGCGCCAGGAGGAGGTCCCAGTCGAACGCGTGCGGGTGATCCCAGTTGATCCGGCGTCGCTCATCCAGGGACAGCGCGGGATAGTCGTTGTAGTAGGCATCCATGTCGATGAACGCGACACTCGATGCGTCCAGGGCGTCGGCCACCTTCCGGGCGAAGGTC
>DASPMP010000272.1:0-8800 GCA_035626995.1 Gemmatimonadaceae bacterium | reverse complement strand
CGGCGATGTCCGCCACGCGGCGTCGCGCTTCGGTGGGCTCGAACGCGATGCCGAGCAGCATTGGACTGCCTGCGCCGACGATGCGCATGCAATGGTCTTCGATGAATTCATCTGACAGGAGGACAGCCAGGTCCGGTGCGTAAAAAATGGTGGCCCCCTCCAGATCCCTCACGACGTATCCGACCGCGCGAAGCGAGTCAGGGGGCAGTGACGTCCACGGCACGCTGCTGAAGGCGGATCGCACGCCGATTGTCTGTCTCGCCACACGACCACGAAGATCGAGCGCGCGCTCATACGTGATCACTCGCGCCCCCATTCCGCGAGTTTGACCGGTCACGTCCGCAGCCGTCAGCGCGCCACGGACCTGCTCCCAGACGCGATACGTAGCCATGGCTGTATCCGATGCCACTCGGCACGCGCTTCTGGACGCCACTCGCACGGTGTCGAGTGCCATCGCGACAGCGCCGAGTGCGATGGGCCGGTTGACCTCCACACCTGCAGCTAGTTCGAAAGGAGCTGTTGTGCCTGGGCGAAATCCAATGCGGAGTGCCCGCAGGATGTAGCGACCGGCGCGGGGCGCTCCAATGCGGTACTGACCATCGTCCCCACTCAGCGAGCGTGCCACGACACGCGAGGAATCATTCAGCAGCGTGACGATGACGCCAGGCAACGACCGACCGGTCGCCTGATCCGTGATAATGCCACGGACCGATTGTGCTGGGGCTGCCGCGGACGTGATGGCAAGCAAGAAAAGCGGTGCCCACTGCCGAATCATCATCGGACCCTCCCGGTTCTCTGATTCGAACCTATGTCGCTTTGGGCCCGGCGGGGTGAAAGCTGTATTAACGTTTGATGACGATCAGCCCCACTTCTCGTCGAACGCTTTCCTGATCGCGGCGAGGTCGTCGCCGTTCTTGAGCAGTTTGACGATGAGCTGCGCCTGTTCCCGGCAGCTGTGGCAGCCCACCGCCTGGCGCGATTCGTAGCAGCCGAGGAGCGAGCGGTGGCCCATGTTCTTGTCGCACTCGCAGACGCAGTACAGTCCGTCGAAGATCGCGGGATTCGCGCGCGCAGCATCGTACGCCTCGATCACGGACTTGCTCTTCGTGCCGAGGTCAGCGGTGGCAATGACCTTGTCGCTGCTGATCCCTTCGCGCGGATCGGGATGTGGAAATGGATCGCGGGATGCGAGCAGGGGGCGCGGGATCAGGAGAACGCTGAACGCGCTCGCAATTCGGCCGATTGCTGCGCGACGCGAGACCTTTACTGAACGCTGGTTCATAGCACTTGGACACCCCGCACCATCCAAACGTTCACGGCGGGCAAGCCTGCCACCCCCGGGGGCTTCACCCTGCGCGTGTAGTCACAAGACTTTGACAGAATTGGGGACGATTCTCTCGCCGTCAGTCGAACCAGGTTGTCAAAGTTTTATGACCACGCGGGCGGAACGATCCCATACCCACACGTCCGTCTCACCTTCAGGACGCTGATGTACCCGCCCGTGACGGTGGATCTCCAAACCCGACGTTCCACGGGATCGGGACTGGACGTAGTCTTGCAGCGCGAACCTGCGCGCCCTTCACTCCAACTCACATGTCCACGCCAAACCGACTCGATGATCGCGTGTTACCAGCGTTCCTCGCGCTACTGGCGGCGTGCGGGGCCGAAGCCACTCCGCCGGCTGCGCTTGGTCCGGGCCCGGTGATAACGGTCAGCAGAACCGTCTACCACTGGGGTCAGGACTCCGCCATCACGGTTGTCCTCCAGAATCCTGAGGGCGTCCCACTGTACTACGCGGGTTGTCCAACGTATCGCCTGGAACGATTCGACGGACGTTGGACCGATTCCCCTCTACCTCTGGGCTGGCAGACGGGGCAGGTGGCGTGCGAGCCGCGGGAGCTTGCGGTTGGCGCGACACAGTCGTACTCCGTGCCGCTGACCAATGATAGCTGAAGGTGCGGTAAACATGCTCACGATGCACAAAGCAAACTTCATCCCGAACGCAGGGTTGTATCGACTGGTGCTGAACCTTCACCGCGACAGCTCTGGGCAGCTTCCGTGGCGTGATGCCAACCGCGTCTCGCCGCCGTTCATCGTCGAACAGTAGGCCGGGCCGAGGGCCGTAAAGCAGTAACCGAAGCCGTTAGCCGTTAGCCGAGGCCGAGGCCGAGGCTGATCCGCCGCAGGTCCACTCCCTGCCACAGCCGGTCGCGCATCTCGCGCGTTTCCTGGAGCGCTGCGGCGCCCTTGCGGCTGATCATGAATACCCGCCGCGCACCCTCGGACATCGCGCGCTTCGACGATAGCAGACCTTTCTCCTCCAACCGATCGAGCGTCGCATACACCGCGCCGATCGCCAGCTCCCGCCCCGTGACGCGCTCGATCTCGCGACGTACCTGCATTCCGAACGCGTCGGCGCCAGAACGAAGCACGGCTACGAGAACCTGCTCTTCCAGCACACCCAATGGAGAAAAGTTGTCGCTCATGTCAGCAACCTGGTGAAAGAATGCGAGCTCATTGTTCGCGTAGCACCAGCGCCGGATCTGTCATGCCAGCCTTGCGCGCCGGCACGAACGCCGCCGTCGCCCCGATCGCCAGCAGCGCGATACTCGCCACCGCAAACGCGAGGGGATCCATGCTGCTCACTCCGTGCAGGAACGACGACAGCAACCGCGTCAACGCCGCCGCACCCAGCGCACCGATGATCACGCCGGCGATCGCCAGCACTATGCCTTGCCGCACGATGTGGGTCACCACGCGCGAGCCGGGCAGCCCGAGCGCCACGCGAATCGCCCAGTCACGCTTGCGACGCGCGGCGAAGTGCGCGATCACCCCGTAAATCCCCACCGCACCCAGCACCAGCGCCAGCGCGGACAGCAGCGATAACAGCGACATCACCTGGCGCGCGGGACCGACCGCGTTGTCCAGCACCCGCTGCATCGTCGTGACGTTCTGCACCGCGAACTCCGGCGCCACCCGCTGCACGGCAGCGCGCGCATCGTCGAGGATGGCTTCCGCGTCTTGCGGCCGCTGCATCTTCACCACCATCGACACGAAGTTGCCCCACAGCGCCTGCTGCTGGATGTAGTACCGCACTGGCTCCAGCTCGTCCGTCAGCCGCCCCTCGGCCACATCCGACACCACGCCGATGATGCGCTGCGGCGGTCCATAGCCGCCTGTGATCCGCCTGCCGACCGGGTTCTCGTCGGGGAAGTATTTCTTCGCGAATGCCTCGTTGACCACCACCTGCATCTCGCCGCCTTCGGGGACGTCCCACACCTCGTTGCCCGAGAACGTCTGGCCGCTGCGCAGCGTCATTCCCATGACGTCGAAGTACTTCGGGGTCACCACACGAAAGAAGGTGAATTCGCGACGCTGCTCGACCTCGGGCCGTCCCTCGATGCCGATGCCGAAACTGTTGCCTGCGCCGCGCAGCGGCAGCTTCATCGCGGACGCCGCGCCCTGGACCCCGGGCAGCTCCTCGAGCGCGGCGATGATCCGGTGCACCGCCTCGACGCGCGCGTTGCCATTCATCGTCCGGCTGGTGAGGACGTCGATCACCGCGACGCCTTCCGTCTGGATGCCAGGCCGGATTTCATAAAGATTGCTCACGCTGCGCACGAGCAATGCCGCGCCCGAGGCGATCAGCATCGCCAGCGCCACCTCGGCGACCACGAGCCCGCGTTCCATGCGACCACCGCGTCCCTCGATGCCGCCCGTGCGCGCGCCGCTGATCGCGCCCCGCAATCCTCCGCGCCAGAGCGACAACGTCGGGACCAGCGCCACCAGCAGCACCGCGACGATCGCGATCGCCAGCGCCACCACGAACAGCGTCCAGTCGAATACTGCCGCGTCCGACCACGCGCCGAGCGGCAGCGCCTGGGCCAGCATGCGGAATCCTGCCGCTGCCATCCCTGCGCCGGCGGCGCCCGCGAGAATGCCGAGCAAGAGGGCCTCGACCACGAGCTGCTGCGTGATGCGTCCGCGTGTGGCGCCGAGTGCCGACCGCACCGCGAGCTCCGACGCGCGCCCCTCCACCTGGCCAAGCATCAGCGCGGCGACATTCACGCACGCAATGAGGAGGATGAGCCCCATCGCCACGAACGTCGCGACGACGGCGGGACGCATGGAGCCCACGAGCTCCTCGCGCAGCGGCTTGACCCACGCGTCTTTCGTCTTGTCGCCACGCTCACCGTACTGGAAGCGCTCGCCGATCACCTTCGTCAGGTTCGCAACCTGCGGCGTCATCGCCGCGGGGTCGTTCCCCGGCGCGACGAGTCCCACCAGCGTGAAGCTGCCGTTGCGTCCCGTGGGATTGATCGGCCTCGCCGTCCATAGACGTACAGCAGGGCTTGGGTACCAGAACCCGCGAGGCATCACGCCGATCACGGTGTGCGGTGTTTCGTCGAGCGTGATCCGCTGCCCCAGCACCGACGGCGCGCCGCCAAGCTCCTGGTACAGCCCGTAGCTGATGACGACCGTCGCCTCCGCGCCGGGAACGTCTTCGCCCTTCTGGAATGTGCGTCCCAGCATTGGCCGGGCACCGAGGACGTCGAACAGCTCGTACGACGTGGTGATGCCGGTGAGGAGACGCGCGGGGGAGTCTCCCTGGCGATGCAGCACGTCGTGGTCGCGATGCGCGGCGACCATCCGGAAGCCGGCAAACTTGTCGCGGAGGTATGTGTACTCCTCTTCGTTCCACCAGCCCGAGCGCCAGAACGCCGCGACCTGGTCGGCGTTCGCGTAGGGGAGCGGGTCGATGAGCAGCGGACGCGCGATGCCGAACACCGCGGCCGTGCCGCCGATACCGAGGGCGAGGGTGAGGACCGCGAGCAGGGTGTACGCGGGACGCGTGCGCAGGCGACGCGCCGCATAGCGCGCGTCCGTCATCCAGTGCTTGATCAAGTTTCCTCCGGGGCGATACGCATTGGCGCGGGGCTCGAAGCCACTCGACCCGCGCCACCAGTTCCATGAGAGCAGGGCAGGCGCAGACCGCAGCGCCTGGGTCCACAACCACCGCCGCGCCGCCGCGTCTCCCCGCTCGGCCTGGACGTCGCTGTACTCGGCGACGACATCGGCCATGAGCTCATCACGCTCGGCGCGTGGGAGCAGGAAGCGGAGGACAGCGAGCGGCAGCTGCGGCGGGTACGTCGACATCTGATCCATTTCTACATTGTAGAACGCAAGGGCACAAGTCTGGGTTTCAGCTCGTCTGCAGGGTTGGACCGCGCCCGGCTGGAAAAGGTTGGATCGTCTGCGCGGGATGGGGCGGGAGGAGCGGTGACTCCCCGTCACGGACCACGCTGCGCTTCCTCGTCTCGCGCTCCTTCGCTGTTGCTCAGTCCGCGCTCGACTCCGGTCCTCGCTGGCTGCTCCGGTGTGCGGCAGTCGCCGCATCCCGTCGCAGACGGTCCGCTCTGGGGAGCCACCACTCCTCTCGCCCAATCCCGCGCAGGCGAGTAACACGCGCGGTCCGCGCCGCGAGCCACCGCTCCCCTCGTCCGGCCCGCACAGATCGAACTGCCGGTCGCGGGTTGGGGGAGCGGCAGGGTGCCCGAAGCGCGGCCTCTGAGGAGGCCGGGTACCCGCGCAGCGGGTGGCCGACGAAGGGAGCGAGCGGAGCGAGGAGCGCAGCGAGCGTTCGCGCGGAGGGTACCCTGTCGTTCCCCCAACCCGAGGTTCGGCACCGTTGGCGACAGAGCGAGCGTGCGCGAATGGTACCCTGCTCCCCCAAACGCGTGGCCTAAACAAACGAGCAAGCCTGCCGATACCCCCATTCATGTAGCCCTGACCCGTCCGTAGCGCAGCAGTTCAGAACCCCGAACGACTCGCACGTGAATCCTGCATCACCACGGCACTCCACGGCCCGCCTCGCCTTCGAGCATCGCGTCCCCATGCTCATGGGAGGCCTTCTGCTGGCCGCCATCGTCGCACTCGCCGTCGCCTCCTATATGGAAGTGCGGCGCACCGCGATCCGCACCGCCACCGATCGCGTCGTCAGCGTCACACGCCAGTTCCGCGAGATGTTCCAGCAGTCCGGCGTCCAGCTCCGCACGCTCGCAAACGCCTCCGCCAGGAATCCGGCATTCGCCGAATTCGCCAGACGTCCGAACGCCACGACACGTGCGGCCGCACTCGCGGCCCTCGAGTATCGCGGCCCGCAGGCCGAGACAGTCATCGGCGCGCAGCTCCGCGACAGCACCGGCGCCGTCATCCTGAGCAACGTCCCGGCAGCCTTCGGCCTGGACACTGTCGTCACCCGCGACGTCATCCCGCGGTCTGAACCGGGCGACTCCGCGGTCCTCGGCCAGTTCCGCAGCCTGCCGAACGTCAAAGATACTCTCGCGTACCCCATCGGCGCGCCCATCCCCGGCGCCGACGGATTGTACCTGGTGCGCTGGCGCCGGCTGGGCGTCTCGCGCCGCAATCGCGAACAGATCACGCAGCTCATCGGATCGCACGCGTCGCTCTTCCTCGGCAACACCAGCGCGCCCGGGTGGACGAACCTCGAGGGGGCGGTGCCGTCACCCGGACTTGCGCCAACCGAACCAGGAACGGCGGTGTCGTACGTACGTGGCCTGGACAGGACGGAATACCTGGGCGCCGCCGAAGTCGTGCCGGGCACTCCCTGGACCGTGGTCGTCGATGTGCCCATGTCCGAGATCCGGATGCCGATACGCGCATTCATGAAGCGCATCAGCATCATCGCGGCCATTGCGCTGCTGCTGGGACTCGTCATGGCCTGGATCGCGAGCCGGCGGATCACCGGCCCCATGAACCAGCTCGCCGAGCGCACCACGGAATTGGACAAGGCACTCACGCAACTGCGCGATGCGCAGGACGCGCTCGTGCGACGCGAGCGGCTGGCAATGCTCGGCCAGCTCTCCAGCGGGGTGGGCCACGAGCTCCGCAACCCGCTCGGCGTTATGACCAACGCCGTGTACTACCTCAAGGCCGTCCAGCCGGACGCGCCCGCCAACGTCCACGAATACCTCGACATCCTCCAGCAACAGATCACGCTATCGGAGAAGATCGTCGGCGACCTCCTGGACTTCGCGCGCCAGAAACCGCCGAAGCGCAAGCCCACGCCCTTGCTGGAGGCGACGGAGTCGCAGGTCGCGAAGCTCGGGCGCACCGATGGCGTCATGGTCGACATTCAGGTTCCTGAAGACATGTCACCGGTGCTGGTTGACCCCATCCAGCTGGGCCAGGTAATCCTGAACCTGGTGACGAACGCGGTGCAGGCCATGGACGGCAACGGCCGGGTCACCGTGACCGCGACGGAAGACGACGGGACCGTGTCGTACGAAGTCACAGACACGGGGCCCGGGGTCGCGCCGGAGAACATCGAGAAGATATTCGAGCCCCTCTTCACCACGAAAGCGCGCGGGATCGGGCTCGGGCTCGCCGTGTCCCGAACCCTGGCCCGCGCGAACGGCGGCGACCTCACCGTCCTGCGCACCTCGAAGCAGGGAACGACCTTCCGTCTCACGCTCCAGAAGGCTGAACCGCAGGGGGTATACGCATGACGCGCCGCGCGCTCGTGGTCGACGACGACCGTTTCATGGTGAAAACGCTCGCGGACGTGCTGCAGCTGCAGGGGTGGGAAGTGGAGCGCGCGTACTCCGGCGCCGCGGCCGTGCAGGTCGCCACCCACCAGGACTTCGACGTCGTATTGATGGACGTGAAGATGCCGGGAATCGACGGCGTCGACGCGTTCCGCGCCATGAAGAAGGCGCGCCCGCACATCCGCGTCGTCCTCATGACGGCGTACGCGGCGCCGGAGCGGCTCTCCGCGGCGGAAGCCGAGGGCGTGCTCCGGGTCATGTCGAAGCCAGTGGACATGCGCGAGCTGCTCGCCCTCCTCGCGACCATGCTCGACGGCGATCGTCCCGTGCTGCTCATCGATCACGACACCAGCTTTCTCCGGTCGCTGACGGAGATGCTGGTCACGCAAGGGTTTGAGGTCGCATCAGCCACGGACCTCGCGCACGCCACCGCACTGATGAGCGAGCGGCGGCCTATCGCGGTGATGCTCCATCTCGAGGGTGGCGCGCGCGCGATGCGCGACGCCGTCGCCGCGGTGCACGACGCGAATCCGGCAGCCGCGATCATCCTGTATGGCGAGAAGGAGAATGCGCACGCGGAAGTCCGCCGCGCCGTGCCGGACGAGTGGGTGCACGCCTACCTCCAGAAGCCATTCGCCATCGAGCAGGTCACCGAGGTCCTGGAAGGGTTGCGCAATGGCTGAGCCGCTCTCGGTCCTGGTCGTCGACGACGACAGCGCGCTGATTCGCACGCTCTCCGACATCCTGCGTCTCCATGGCTACGCGCCTGCGACGGCGAGCACGGGACGCGAAGGGCTCGCGATGGCTGCGACACGCGCGCCGGCGCTCGCGGTCGTGGACCTGCGTCTCCCCGACATGGACGGGATGGAGCTTGCGGCCCGGCTGCACGAGCTGTCTGAGCTGACCGAGGTCGTCGTCCTCACCGGCAACGCGTCGCTCGAGAGCGCGGTCGCCGCCATGCGCGAACACAGCATCGACTACTTGCTCAAGCCGGTCGACGTGAAGCACCTGCTGCATGTCGCGTCCGTCGCGACGGAACGCTGGCAGCGCCGCCAGGCGGAGACCTCGCTCCTCATCCGCGCGCGCGAGCAGGCGGCCGTTGCCCGGCTCGGCGAGGCCGCATTGTCGACGTCGAGCATCGGCGACCTGCTGCACGAAGCGGTGACGGTCGTCGCCGAGACGCTGCGGGTGCCGTATGTCGCGGTGCTCGAGCGCCGCAGCGACTCCGCGTC
>DASPMP010000271.1:0-3734 GCA_035626995.1 Gemmatimonadaceae bacterium | reverse complement strand
CCGATCGTCTCCGCGACCGCCAGCACATGCCGCAGGTCAGCGGAACCGTCTTCGTCCGGCGGAGTGCCTACCGCGATGAAGACGACGTCTGCTTCACCGATCGCCCACGAGATGTCCGTGGTAAACGTCAGCCGGCCATCGCGCTGGTTGCGCTCGACGTACGCGTCGAGGCCGGGCTCGTAGATCGGCAGGATGTTCTCCTTCAGCCGCTCGATCTTCCCGGCATCGACGTCGGCACAAATCACGTCGTTTCCCGTCTCCGCGAGACAGGCTCCGACCACGAGACCGACATAGCCCGTTCCGACGACCGAAATGTTCATCTACGCCTTGACGGCCGCGAGCTGGGGTTCGGCCACCAGCGGCTGCGAGGTGCTCAGGGAAACGATGCGAGCCTTTCCGGCAGTCGCGCGCTGCGTTGCGTTCCGTGTGTCGACGATCAGTGCCGTGCGATTCACGAGACGCTGATAGTCGATGCTGCTGTGGTCCGTGACGATGACCACGGCGTCGCAGCCATCGAGCTCGGCGTCACTGAGGGGAACGCTCTCATGGCGCACCCCCTCCTCCTGAAAGCTCGCCACGTAGGGATCGTGGTACGCGACATCCGCTCCCAGTTCCTCGAGCAAGCGAATGACGTCGAGCGCGGGACTCTCGCGCACGTCGTCGATGTCCTTCTTGTACGCGACGCCAATCACGAGGACGCGGCTGCCATTCACGGCCTTGCGCTCGTCATTCAGCGCGTCCGCAACCTTCTCGACCACGTACTGTGGCATCTGGCTGTTGATTTCGCTGGCCAGGTCGATGAAGCGCGTCTTGTAGTTCAGCGTGCGCATCTTCCACGCGAGATAGTGCGGATCGAGCGGGATGCAGTGTCCGCCGATCCCGGGGCCCGGCGTGAAGCGCATGAACCCGAACGGCTTCGTCGCGGCGGCATCGATGACTTCCCAGACGTCCACCCCGAGCTTGTCGCAGACGATCGCCATCTCGTTCACCATGGCGATGTTCACTGAGCGGAAGGTGTTTTCCAGCAACTTGGTGAGCTCGGCGGCCTCCGGCGACGACACGGGCACGACTCGATCGATGCACTTCGCGTAAAAGGCTTCCGCGACCTCACTGCAGGCGGGTGTGATCCCCCCGACCACCTTGGGGGTGTTCTTCGTGTGCCACCGCTCGTTGCCGGGGTCCACGCGTTCCGGACTGAAGGCGAGGAAGACATCGCGACCGACGACGAGGCCGCGCGCTTCCATGGCGGGCTGAAGCAGCTCGCGCGTTGTCCCCGGATACGTCGTGCTCTCCAGCACGATGAGCTGTCCCGGACGTGCCGTGCGCGCGACGGTATCCGTCGCCGATACCACGTAGGACATGTCGGGATCGCGCGTCTTCGCCAGCGGCGTCGGCACTGCAATCGATATGGCGTCGAGCGTCCCCAGCACCGCTGCGTCGGTGGTGGCCTCCAGTCGCCCCTCGCGAACGAGCGCGGCAACGGCACTCCCCGCGACGTCCTTGATGTGCGAATGGCCGTCGTTGATGAGCTTTACAACCCGCTCGCTGACGTCGTACCCGATGACCGTGAATCCGGCGCGGGCAAACTCGACGGCGAGCGGGAGCCCGACGTAGCCAAGACCGATGACACCAATCCGTGCCGATCGATCGTCAAATTTTTTGAGTAACTCGTCCTTCGTGGACATCGCGGATCCTATGAGTGGTAAAAGGAGCGTATGGCATCGATGACTTCATCCAGCTGCGCGCGCGAGAGCTCGGGATACACCGGAATGGAAATGACCTCTCGCGCGGCGCGCTCCGCCTCCGGACACGAGCCGGCCTTGTAGCCGAGATAGGCGAAACAGGGCTGCAGATGCAATGGCAGCGGGTAATAGACCGCGTTGCCGATCTTCCGGGCGTTCAGATGCGCCTGAAGCTCGTCGCGCCGCTCGGCCCGCAGCGTGTACTGGTTGAAGATGGAGGTATTCAACGGGTCGATGAACGGCGTCACGACCTGCGGCACGTCCGCGAGTGCCTCGCTGTAATAGCGGGCATTCTGCCGGCGCTGCTCGCTCCAGGCCTCGAGGTGACGAAACTTTGCGCGAAGGACCGCCGCCTGCAGCGCATCCAGGCGGCTGTTGTACCCGACTTCCTCGTGATAGTAGGTCTTCATGCCGCCGTGCACCCGCAGCCGTCGGAGGCGGGCCGCGAGCTGGTCGTCCTGCGTGACCATCATCCCAGCGTCGCCGTAGCCACCCAGGTTCTTCGACGGGAAGAAGCTGAACGTGCCGATGGTCGCGACCTCGCCGGCCATTCGTTCCGTGCCGGCAATCCGCCGACGTGCCCCGATCGTCTGCGCGGCATCTTCGACAATCGGAAGATCCGGCATCAGCTCGCGGACGCACTCGATCGCGGCCATCTGTCCGAACAGGTCCACGGGAACCACCGCCTTCGACCGCCCATTCACCGCGGCCCGCGCCGCGGCGGGATCGATGTTGAACGTCCGTGGCTCGATGTCCACGAACACAGGCGTAGCGCCCACGTTGTGGATGGTTCCCGCGGTCGCGAAGAACGTGAACGGCGAGGTGATCACTTCGTCGCCGCGGCCGATGTCCAGCGCCCGAAAGGCGAGGAGCAGCGCGTCCGTGCCGCTGGCGCACCCGATGGCGTGCTTCGTCCGCGACAGCTGCGCGACGTCCTCCTCGAGCTTTGCCACGGGCTCACCCAGAATGAACAACTGCGAGTCCACCACGCCCATCATCGCGGTCACGACCTCGTCGCGGATGGTCTCGTGCTGGGCTTTCAGGTCGAGCATCGGGACTGGCATGTTCAATTATAGCGTGGAGCGCAGGGGCAACGGGACTTCCCGGCCCGTCTTTGCCGACGCGTAAATACCGAGAATCAGCTCGAGCGATTTCCGGCCCGCCCGGCCGTCGGTTTCGGGGTTGGCCTGCCCCTGGAGGACGGAAAGGACATTGCGGTAATAGCCTTCGTGGCCAAAGCCATACACGCTCGGCGGGCTGGTATTCGCGGCCTCGATCATCTTGTCGTCGTCGTCGTACTCGGCGAAGGCCCAATGCTCGATCTTGTTGACCGCCGTCCCGCCGATCTTCGCCGTTCCCTTCTCGCCCATGATGGTAACGGACCCTTCCCAATTGCGCGGATGGGTAAGGACGTTGACCTCGATGACGCCAAGCGCCCCATTACGAAACTTGAGGACGGCAACGCCGGAATCCTCGGCTTCGATGCGACGCGCCTGCGTCGCTGTCTTGGCAATCACGCTCTCAACGGGTCCGACGAGCCACTGGATCAGGTCGACGTAGTGGGACGCCTGGTTCATGAACGCGCCGCCATCGAATTCCCACGTCCCGCGCCACGGTGCGGCGTCGTAATACTCCTGTGGCCGGTGCCACCGCACTGTCGTGTTCGCGAGGTAGATGCGGCCGAAACGCCCCTTGTCCACCGCCCGGCGCAGCAGCTGCACGGAGGGGTTCAGGCGGTTCTGCTTCACGACGAACAGCCGCACGTCGTTGCTGTCGCAGGCTTCGACAAGCGCGTCGGCCTGTTCCAGCGTGATCGACATCGGCTTCTCCGTGATCACGTGCCTGCCGGCCCGCGCGGCCGCCACGCCGTGCGCGGAATGCATGCCGGATGGCGTGCAGATGGACACGACGTCCGCGTCGGCCCGCGCAAGCATGTCGCCATAGTTCGTGAAGAACGGGACCGCGAGCTTTTCGCCCGCCTCGCGCGCCCGT
>DASPMP010000270.1:0-27454 GCA_035626995.1 Gemmatimonadaceae bacterium | reverse complement strand
TCTCGGCTCTCGGCTCTCGGCCCTCGGCCGCCTGACGCATGTCGCCTGTCGCCTGCCGCACGTCGTCATCGTATGCCAGCCGAGGCGCCAACCTCGCCTCAATCCGCTCAATGTTCGACACGAGGTGAGGCATCATCACCTCGAGATCCGCGATCAGGGGCATGTCCGCGCGGGCGCGTGTCACGTCCTCCAGATCCAGCTGCGCGGTCACGATGGCTTCCTCCCACAACGGGCCGCGCACCCGCAGGTCTCCCTTCGGGCCCATGACCATCGACGCGCCCGGAAACATCTTCCCACCCTCGCTGCCCACGAGGTTCGACAGCACCACGTGGACGCCATGTTCCTCGGCGATATCCCGTGCGAGACGCTCCCAGCGATTCACGCTCGACGGGACGTCGGGATCGCCGGTGACCTGTGGCCACGGCCCGCGCGCCGGAGGGGCAGCCAGGAGGAAGATGACCTGTGCGCCATCGAGGGCGGCAATCGTTCCGGTAATGCTGTGCCAGGCGTCTTCGCAGACGAGCATCGCTGCGCGTCCCCAGTCGGTATCGAACGCCCTGAGCTCGCGGCCGCGTTCGACGAAGCGCTCCTCGTCGAACATCCCGTACGTCGGCAGAAAGATCTTGCGATGGACGTGACGTATCTCGGGCTCGCCGCCGCCGACGGTCACATACAGGGAGCTGTTGTAGAGCTTGTTGTCAAACTCTTCATAGAACCCGACGACGACGTCCAGCCGACGCGGCCCGCCGACCCGCGTCCGGTACAACTCATTGAGGTCGTTCGCGAGCTGGCCGGCGGTGACCGCGACCTCGCGGACGCCACCTTCCAGGAAGTATCCGGTGAGGGCGGACTCGGGCAGGCAGAGCAGTTGCGGACGCGGATCAATCGCGTCCATCTGGACGAACAGCTCGCCCAACCTCGTCAGGTTCGCCGCGTGATCACCCTTTCGGGGCGTAAACTGCGCTACCGCGAGCTGGACGGTCATACCTTAAAGAACGTCGGTTCAGGCGCCCGTCGGAAGGTCCGAGCGCCGCAGCACATTGTCCACCGTTGGGTGTATTGAAGCGAAATGCGCGCTCTTGTCCTCCTGATCGTCTGCGCGGCCGGTGCCGCCGCCCAGCAACCCGTCGAAGCGTGGCAGATCATCACGCCGCCACAAGCGTCGATCATTTTCGCCCGCGACGGAAGCATGATTGGCGAGATGGGGAAGGAGATCCGCTTCAACATCGCCCTCCGGACCCTTCCGAAGTACGTCGGGCAGGCGTTCGTCGCCGTCGAGGACCAGCGTTTCTACGAGCACGACGGCGTGGACCTCAAGGGGATCGCCGCCGCCATCAAGGACAACCTCCTCGGCGACAGCCGCGGTGCGAGCACCATCACCCAGCAGCTCGTCGGGAACATGCATCCCGACATCATCGACCGGAGTGACCGGAGCATCAGCCGCAAGCTGAAGGAGCAGGCTGCCGCCCGGGAGATGGAGAAGCGATACAACAAGGAGCAGGTCCTCGAAGCGTACCTCAACCAGATCGAGTACGGTCACGGCTGGTACGGCATCGAGATGGCCGCGCGACATTACTTCGGCAAAGGCGCGGCGCAGCTGACGCTGGCCGAGGCGGCCACTCTCGCCGCGCTTCCGAAAAGTCCGCCACTCTACGATCCGATCAAGTTCCCGGACCGCGCGCGCACGCGTCGCAATCTCATCCTCGGCCTCATGGCCGACCAGAACTACATCACGCGTGCCCAGGCCACACAGGCCCAGGGGGAACCGGTGGTGACGGCGCCCAATCTCGGCCGCTCGATCGTCGCACCGTACTTCACCGATGCCGTGAAGTCCGTCGCGGACGCGGCGGGAATCGACCTTGCCGCCGGTGGATACCGTGTCTTCACGACGCTGGAGCCGGCACTGCAGCGCGCCGCGGCAGATGCGCTCGTGCAGGGCGTGACGGCCGTGGAAGCCCGCGACGCGTTCCGGCACACCCCGTTCGCGAAGTCGCCGCGCACGAGCACCGACTACCTGCAGGGTATCGTGGTGGCGGTCGATCCGTACACGGGGGACGTTCGCGCGCTGGTGGGCGGTCGTGACTACAACAGGTCTCCTTTCAACCGTGCGACGCTGGCGCAGCGGCAGCCCGGGTCCTCTGTGAAGCCGTTCGTCTTTGCGCGCGCGCTGCAGGACGGGATCACCGCCAACTCCATCGTTCCGGACACCGCGCTGGCGATCGTGATGCAGAACGGCGACGTGTACAGCCCGGGCAACGCGGACAACCAGTTCATGGGGCCGATATCCGTACGCGACGCGCTCGTGTTTTCGCGCAATACGGTCGCCGTCCAGCTGGGGATCCAGGTGACGATGGACTCAGTCGCCGCGCTCGTCGATCGGGCGGGGATCGACAGTCCAATGATGCCGTATCCCTCGAGCGCCATCGGCGCGTCGGTTGTGCGTCCGGTGGATTTCGTCGCCGCGTACTCCGCGTTCGCGACGAATGGCATGTCGGTGGAACCGAGGTACATCACGCGCATCGAGGATCGCGCGGGACGCACGGTGTATTCGGCGCCCGCGTCGCTGCGCCAGCAGGTGCTGGATCCGCGCGTCGCGTTCATCGTGCGCGACATGCTGCGGGACGCGGCGGAGCGTGGGACCGGAGCGTCCGCCCGGCGAATCGTCCCCGGGCACATCGCGATCGCTGGAAAGACCGGGACGACGAACGACAACGCGGACGTCTGGTTCGTCGGGATGACGCCTTCACTCGTCGCGGGCGTCTGGCTGGGCTTCGACCGTCCGAAGACGATCATGCCCGGCGCTGGCGGCGGCAGCCTTGCCGCGCCGATCTGGGCACAAATGGTGGCGAGCTACTATGGAACCCGCAGTGCGGGCGACTGGTTTGCGCCTCCGGATGTCAGCACGGGCGAGCTCGATCGCCTGACAGGCCTCCTGGCCGACGAATTCACGCCAGCGGATCGGCGGTATACTGAGTATTTCATTCCGGGAACAGAACCGCCGCTGCTGCGCGTGAATCCCTGGAAAGTGCCGCAGTGGGGAGTGTTCGTCAGGTAGAACGGCACGACGGCTTGTCGGCTTTTCCGCTTGTCGGCTTGTCCGGTTTCGTGTCCGTTGTTTTGTCCGTGGTTTTGTCCGTTGTCTTGTCCGTATTTCTGTCCGCCGTTTGCAGTTCGTGGTTTCGTCTCTAGTTTGGATTCCGTGTTGCAAAGACTCTCCTTCCTCCTGCTGGTGTGCGCGGCTCCGCTCGCGGCGCAGCAGAACGGCGCGGATTCGGCCCGTTCCGTCGCCCATGGCGTCTATGCCGAAGACCAGGCCGTGCGCGGCAAGACCGCGTTCGAGATGCACTGCGCGTCGTGCCATGCGCCCAGCTTCCATACCGGGGAGCAATTCCGGATGGGATGGTTCGGGCGCAGCGTGGCCGATCTGTTCAAGACGCTCAAGAAGACCATGCCTGAGGACAACATCGGCGGCTTGAGCGACGACGAATACACGCGCGTCATCGCCTACATCCTCAAGCTGAACGGTTTTCCGGCGGGGAGGGATTCCCTTCCGTCCGATACGGCCGCGATGCGCAGGCTTCGGATCGGACCAGCAACCGCCGGCAATTAAGGCGTGAGCGCGATCCACCGAAGAGAGTTCCTGAAGATCGCCGGTGTGAGCACCGGCGCGATCCTCACCGGCTGTGGGCGCGTCAACACGGCGCCGGCTCCGCGCTCGAGTCATGTCGTCGTGATCGGGGCTGGCGCCTTCGGCGGTTGGACGGCGCTCAATCTTCAGCGCATGGGCGCCCGCGTCACCCTCGTGGACATGTACGGTCCGGGGAACTCCCGCTCGACCTCCGGCGACGAGACCCGCGGCATCCGCACGTCGTACGGTGACCGGCCGCATGGCGAGCTGTGGATGCAGTGGGCCAACCAGGCCATCGCGCGCTGGAAGCAGTTCGACGCCGAGTACACGCGCTCGCCCAACGAGCGGCTGTTCTTCACGACCGGCGACCTGATCATGCGCGACGAGTGGGAACCGTTCCTGACCCAAACGCGCACCTGGTGGCAGAAGAATGGCATCGCGCATGAGACGCTCGACGTGGCCGAGGTGAAAAAGCGCTGGCCGCAGATCCAGGTCGAGGATATCAAGGCCGTTTTGTATGAGCCGCAGGCGGGCGTCGTGCGTGCGCGACGCGCCACCGAATCGGTCGCCGAGGTCTTCCAGAAGGAAGGGGGGCGCATCGTTATCGCGCGCGTCGTGCCGCCGGAGCCCGGCAGCTGGGACGGCCACACGCTGCGCTTCGTGAACGGAGACACGATCACCGGCGACGCATTCATCTTCGCAGTCGGTCCCTGGCTGGGAAAGACATTCGCGGTGATGCAGAACCGCATGCGCACCCCCCTGGGCACCGTGCTGTATTTCGGAACGCCACCGGGTGATCAGCGGTTCACGTATCCGAACATGCCCAGCTGGAATTTTCCGGGCACGACGGGTTGGGCAGCGCTTCCTGTGGACAATCGCGGCTTTCGTGTGCGCGGTGGGGGAGGAAGCTCCCGACCGGCGGGGAATCAGACGGCGAATCAAACGGCGGGTCAGACGGCGAACGCGGTACCGGCCGGCAATACACCACCACGCGGCGCCACACCGCCTGCGCAGTCACCGTCGCAATCCGGCCTGTCCGATCCTGATACGAGCGTGCGATGGGTGGAGGCCGACCGTCTCACACGCAGCGTGCAGTTCGTGACCGAGCGGTTTCCGGATCTCAAGGACGCGCCGATCCTCCAGACCTGGGCGTGTCACTACGAGTCGACGTCGAGCCGGAACTTCATCGTCGACCGCCATCCGAACCTGCCGAACGTCTGGATTGCCGGCGGCGGGAACGCGGAAGGATTCAAGATGGGGCCCGTCATGGGCGAGTACATCGCGCGTCGCGTGCTCGGCGAAGACGGTGATCCCGCCATCGCCTCGCAGTTCAGGATTCCCGAGACCGAATTCGCTCCGCCCGCGGCGACTACCCAGCGCTAGGCGCCTGCCGCGGCGACCCGCTTCTCCGCCACCTCCATCATCGTCTGCCCACTCGGCTCGTCCGCCGTATCCGGCGCGGGCATGAGTGCGATCTCGAACACCTCGTCGAGTGTGCTGACGGCGTGGAACGACAGCGCCTGGCGCACCTCCTCCGGAATGTCCTCGATGTCCCCCTCGTTGTCCTTCGGCAGGAGGATGTGCTTGATCCCTGCCCGATGGGCGCCGAGCACCTTCTCCTTCAATCCGCCGATCGGCATGACCCGACCGCGCAACGTGATCTCGCCGGTCATGGCGACGTCCTTGCGCACCGGTCGGCCGGACATCGCACTCACCAGTGCCGTGGACATCGTTACACCGGCCGACGGCCCATCCTTCGGGATCGCTCCCGCCGGCACGTGGACGTGCACTTCAATGGAGCCGAGGCGGTCTTCAGGAATGTTAAGGGAACTCGCATGCGTCGCCGCATAGGTCAGCGCGGCGCGCGCTGATTCCTTCATGACGTCGCCGAGCTGGCCGGTGAGGATCAATGACACGTTCCCCCAGCCGCTCACCTGCGTCTTCGTCTCATTGTCCGCGAGCCGCTGGCCGTAGCCGTACATGCGACGGATGGCAGCCTCGACGAACATGATGTCCCCACCCGCGGGGGTGTAGTACATCCCCGTCGCGACGCCGACTTCGTTCTCCGACGCGGCGCGTTCAGGGTGCACCTTCGCGCGGCCGAGCAGCTCACGCACTTCGCTGTCATCGATCTCTCCATCTTCGATGACCTTCGGGTCGCCCGCCGCAATCTTCCGCGCGACCTTCCGCGCCACCGCGCCGATCTGGCGCTCGAGCTGGCGCACGCCGCTCTCCCGTGTGTACTCGGAGACGATCCGCTTCACCGCGCTGTCGGTGAACGTCACGTTCTTCCCCTTGAGCCCTGCATCCTCGAGCTGACGGGGGATGAGGTACCGCTTGGCGATCTCCTGCTTCTCCTGCTCCGTGTACCCCGCGAATTCGACGACTTCCATGCGGTCGAGGAGCGGGCCCGGAATGTTCTGCACGAAGTTGCCGGTGCAGACGAACAGCACTTCGCTGAGATCGAACGGAACGCCGAGGTAGTGGTCGGTGAACGTGTCGTTCTGCGCGGGATCGAGCACTTCGAGCAGCGCGCTCGCGGGATCACCCTGGAAAGACACCCCCAGCTTGTCGACTTCATCCAGCAGGAATACCGGGTTCTTGGTTCCCGCCTGCTTCATCCCCTGGATGATGCGTCCCGGCATCGCGCCGACGTATGTGCGCCGGTGTCCGCGGATGTCCGCCTCGTCGCGGACGCCGCCGAGCGCTGCGCGGACGTATTTGCGGTTCAGCGAGCGTGCGATGGACTTGGCGATGGACGTCTTGCCCACGCCTGGAGGTCCGATGAAAAGCAGGATCGGGCCGCGAGCCATCGCGCGCGCCTTTGCCTCCTTGCTGTCCTTGATGGCTTTCTTGTTGTCGTCCCGCGACATGTGGAGCGTCGGGTTCGCGTCGTCACGCGATGCCTTCAGCTTGTCGATCGAGAGCTCGCCGGTCTTGCGCAGCTCGTCCTCCAGTTCCTGCGCGCGCAGCTGGCGCACGGCGAGGAATTCGAGCACCCGGTCCTTCACGTCCGGCAGCCCATAGTGATCCTCATCGAGGACCTTCTGCGCGTTCGTCAGGTCGAGACTGTCGTCGGACCGCTCGTTCCACGGCAGCTCCGCCACCCATTCGAGATACGTGCGGATGACCTGGGCTTCCATGGACTCGCGTCCCGCCCGCTCCAGGCGGCCGAGCTCGCGATCGACTTCGCGTCGGGCTTCATCGGGGAGCACGAGCTTGTCCAGCTTCTCGCGGAGCTCGGTGATTTCCTTGGACTGGTCGTCCTCACCCAGCTCCTTCTGGATCGCCTTCATCTGCTCTCGCAGGTACATCTCGCGTTGGCGTTCGCCGAGCTCTTCCTGCACCTGCGATTTGATCTCTTCCTGCGTCTCGATCATCGTGATCTGACGCTGGACGTGGACGAGCACCTTCCGGAGGCGCTCTTCGACGGAGAGCGTCTCGAGCATTCCCTGTTTTTCAGCGACGGGCAACTCGATGTAGCCGGCGACGAGGTCCGCGAAACGACCCGGGTCGGTCACGGCGTCGAGCACCTGGTGCACGACCTCTTCCGGCAGACCGCGCCGCTCACCCAACTCGGCGGCGCGCTCGCGGATTTCCTTGTGCAGCGCGATGAAGGCCGGGTCATTCTCGTTGACCGGAGCCATCTCGTCGACGGGCATGACGACCGCGCTGAGGTATCCCTCGGACGTGGTGTACTGGAGCGCCGTCGCGCGCATCTCGCCCTGTAGCAGCAGCTGAACGCCGCCGAGGCCGCGCTGGATCTGGCCGATCCGTGCGATGACACCCATCTGGTAGAGGATGTCGGGCGTGGGTTCGTCGGTGTTGTCCCGCTGGGCGACGGCGAAAACGAGCCGCTCTCCGCGGAGCGCTGCCTCGATCGCCCGCAACGTGCCTGGGCGGCCGGCCGCGATCGGAGCGGTCAGTCCCGGAAAAATCACGGTGCCGCGCAGCGGCAGGACAGGCAGGGTCTGGCGCTGAGCCATGATGTCCTTTCGTAGTGGTAGAACGGATGTGAGAGCGCCGCGACAGCCTGCGTACGCTATGGAGTGCGGAACGCACACTCCATTCCAGCCACGGGCTCGCCGCCGTAACTCATGCTACACCACAGCTTAGCCCGTTCCACTGGGGCAAATGCGCTGTGGGAAGCGCGCTCGCAATGACATGTTGTACGACAGGCTGGCAGGAATTGCAACCTGTAGCGGCGCTTCTGACGTAGTGAACCTGCCGGATTGCCAGCTAGTCGGCTCGTCAGCGTGTCAGCTTGTCGTCGGCTTATCGGCTTATCGGCTTATCGGCTTGTCGGCTTGTCGCTCCTGAAGCTGAGAAACGGACAAGCTGACAAGCCGAAAAGCGGCCGGCGAAGCCGACAAGCCGACAAGCTCCTAGGTCTATCCTTTCGAACAACTTGCATGCGTAGTACTATCCTCCGAGCCGAGCGACGTTTGGGCTCGCAACATCGACTCCGCCGATTGCCACCACAGCCTCCTGCAGATCCCGCCGGTTCGGCCACGAGTTCTGAGCTTCGCGCGCACATCGAACGGGTACTGAGTGCGCACTACGAGCTGGACAGCGAAATCGGTCGCGGCGGGATGGGCGTCGTTTACCGGGCGCGTGACAAGCGCCTCAAGCGGCACATTGCCATCAAGGTGCTGCCGCCGGAACTCGCGTTCCAAAGCGCCATCAAAACGCGCTTTCTTCGCGAGGCGGAAACGGCTGCGCAACTGAGCCATCCGAATATCGTCCCGATCTACTCGGTCGACGAGCTGGAAGGGCTGGTGTTCTTCGTGATGGCGTACGTGAGCGGTGACAACCTGGCGAAGCGGTTGCACGACGTCGGCGTCCTCGACACCGAAGAAGTCCGCCGGATCAGCCGCGAAGTCGCCGACGCACTCGCCTACGCGCACGAGCGCGGCGTGGTGCATCGCGACATCAAGCCGGACAACATCCTGCTCGACGCCAGCACTGGCCGGACGATGGTGACGGACTTCGGAATCGCGCGTGCCGCCAGCGAAGGGGATGCCGGTCGTCTCACGGCAACCGGAATGGCGATAGGCACGCCGGCGTACATGTCGCCGGAGCAGGCCGCTGGCGATCGCGAGATCGATGGGCGCAGTGACCTCTACTCGCTGGGCATCGTGGCGTACCAGATGCTCGTCGGTGAGCCGCCATTTGTCGCGAACAGCACCCCGGCGATGCTGGTGAAGCACATCTCGGAGCGACCCACGCCGGTGCAGCAGCGCCGCAGCGATGTGCCCAAGGACCTGGCGCGCGCGGTCATGATGCTGCTGGAGAAGGATCCGGACATGCGCTTCCCGAGCGCCACGGCGCTCGTGACCGCGCTGGACAGCGGGCATGTGCCGGAAATACTCCGGTCGTCCAGCGCGGACGCTGGCGCGCTCGTCCCGGCGCCAGCCACGCCGCAGGGAGGGATGGAGTACTACGGCGACGACGGCGCCTACGTCCCGACGCACGGCGAGCGCCAGCGCTTCAATGCGCCGGAAGTCGTCAAGTTCCGGAAGAAGCTCGCACCGTACCTGTTCGTGAATGCCGTGATCGTGATCGCGTCGATTTTCGGCGATCGCGACTTCATCGGCATCACCGTGCTCTGGAGCATCTACATGGCGTTCAAGTACGCCACGCTGTGGAGCAACGGCTACGACTGGCGCGATGTCTTCCGCCAGCCGCGCGAGCGCGAGCTCATCGACGTCGCCGACGAGTTCGTCGAGTACGTGAAGGCCATGTTCGACCGCAACAAGCGCAAGCAGCTGCGCGATCGCAATCGCGCGCGTCTGGTGGCCCGGAGGTCGGGAGCATCAGTCTCGGTGGGAGGCTTTGAAGGGGGCGCGGGGTTTGGTGAACGGCGCGACGCTGTCGAGGCGGCGGGACCGCACCGGGACAAGGTCGTCCAGGCCTCCGCGGACCGGAATGAGATCAATCGTCTCGTCGAGTCACTGCCGAGCCGCGAGCGCGAGCGCGTGTCCGATGTCGTGAAGTCCGCCGACGCGCTCAACGACCGCATCCAGTCGCTGGCTATCAACCTGGCCGAGCTCGATCGCAATGTGACGACCGGCGGCGGCGCCGAGCTGGAGGCGGAGATCAGTCGCCTCGAGGAGCAGGCGAATCCACTCGAGCGGGGGAGCGAGGAGCGTGTCCGGCGGCTCGCATACCTCAAGCGGCAGCGCCGCGCCGTTCGCGACGTGCATGACCGTCGTGATACCGTAGCGGCGAAGCTCGACACCTGCTCCCTCGCCCTCAAGCAGCTGAAGCTCGATGTGTTGCGGCTGCGCGCGGGGACGCAGACGCATCAGCGTATCACGTCGCTGGCGCTCGAAGCGATGGCGCTCGCGGAAAATGTGGATAGCGCGCTGTTCGTCGCGGACGAAGTTGCCAGGGCCACGGAGCGGCCCGGTCGAGGCAGCCAGCGGCAGTCGGCACGGCCGTGACCGACTATCTCCGCGACCGGCTCGTCGCGGCGGTCGGGGACCACTACCTGATCGAGGACGAGCTGGGACGAGGCGGGATGGCGGCCGTCTTCGGCGCCCTCGACGTGCGGCTGAATCGCCGCGTTGCCATCAAGGTGCTCCCCCCGGAGCACGCGTTCAACGGCAACGTGCGTTCACGCTTCATGCGCGAAGCGCAGACGGCGGCGGCGCTCAGCCACGCCAACATCGTCCCCATCTACATGGTGGACGAGGCCGATGGACTCGTCTACTTCGTGATGGCGCGCGTCGACGGCGACAGCGTTGCGGTGCGCCTTGGTCGCGACGGTGCGTTCTCGTTCGCTGACGTCCGATCGGTCGTGAGCGAAGTGGCGGACGCCCTGGACTATGCGCATCGCCACGGCGTCGTGCATCGCGACATCAAGCCGGACAACATCCTGCTCGATCGCACCACCCGCCGCGCGATGGTCACCGATTTCGGCATCGCCCGCGCCGCGGCAGAGGAGCAACGTCTCACGGTGACCGGCATGGCGGTGGGAACACCGGCGTATATGAGTCCCGAACAGGCCATGGGAGAGCGGGAGCTCGATGGACGGAGCGACATCTATTCCCTGGGCGTCGTCGCGTACCAGATGCTCGCGGGGGAGACACCGTTCCAGGCGACGAACACCCCCGCCATGCTGATGAAGCATGTCTCGGAGGCGCCGCCGTCGCTCCGAGCACGGCGGAACGACATTCCGTCTGGACTCGTCTACGCTGTCGAGCGCGCCCTCGCGAAGAGACCCGAAGATCGCTGGGCGACCGCCGGCGCCATGCGCGATGCCCTGCTCGAACCCATGGGACATCACGCGGTGGCGGTTCCCGTCGTAGCGGCTCCCGCGCGTGAGGTGCCGGCGGTCCCGCGGCACGTCCCGCCGCCCGCTCCGGAGCCGCGATCCGAGGGACGCCTGTACCCACCGGGATATCCGGAACCGTCGATGCGCGAGGCACAGCGCCGCCTGGTTCCCGTTCCGCCCGTGTACGATGATCCGCCGGAGCATCTCACGCGCAGCGAGCGCAAGGAATGGTATCGCCAGCGTCGCGAGGCGCAGCGCTACGGCGGCCCGTTTGACGCGCCGCGAGGGCAGGGGCTGGACGAACGCATCGGCAACAAGATCGCCCGCTTCCGCCGCAGCGTCGCCGGCTACTTCGGCATTTCCTTCATGCTGTTCGTCATCAACATGCTGTCGTCGGGTGGCGATCCACCGTGGTTCCTCTTTCCCGCGATGGGCATGATGGTTGGATTGCTGTACCAGCTGGGCTCACTCTGGGGCGACGGCGTCACCCTCAAGCAGGCCTTCTTCGGCCCCGTGCGGCGCAACGCCGCGGAGATTGCGCACGTTCCCGAAGCGCAGACGGTAACCGACGCTGCCAACTCGCTGGTCGCGCGCGACATTCTCCGCGGGCCGCATGGACGCGCCATCCAGCGTGCGGTTGAAGCGCGCAAGATCGTCACCGACATCCTGAAGCGGATGACGCCAAAGGAGCGCGAGATGCTCCCGAAGGATCTCGAGAACACCGTCTCCGCGCTGGTCGAGCGTGTCGCGTCACTCGGCACGACCCTGCATCGCCTCGATGCCGACGCGAACGGTGGCTCCCTCGCCACCCTCGACGAACGCATCGCCCAGCTGAAACGCGACCCGCAGACAACAGACCGCGAGCGTCGCCTTGGCCTCCTGGAGCGGCAGCGCGCGACTTTGCACGACCTCCTCGATCGCCGCGCCGCGCTGTTGTCGCAGATGGAGAGCGCGAGCCTGGCGCTCGATACCCTCAAGCTCGACCTCGTGCGGTTCCGGTCAGCCGGCGTCGCCAGTGCGCTGGAGGACGTCTCGAGCGCCACGCGCGAAGCGCGCGCAGTGAGCCGCGATATCGAGCACATGCTCGACGCGCACGACGAAATGCGGAAGCTCTAGCGCGACGTTCTAGGCTGCGACGAGCCGGCCGATGGCGGCGGCGACCGCGTGTGCACACTCGGTCGGCAGGAAATGCCGCGCGTTCGGCACAATTTCGAGGCTGCTTTTCGGGATTGCCGAGTGAAGCTGCCGCCCAAGCGACGCTGGCAGAAATGGATCGCGTTCTCCCCAGACGATCGACGTGGGGCACACGATTTCCTTCAAACGCGGAGCCAGCGCCCGCGTCTCCGCGGCGTCCAGCTCTGCGAAATGCCGCATCAGCGCGTCGCGACCGCCGATGTCCGTGAAAGGACGAAGGAAAATCTCGATGTCATGTCCGCCGCGATCGTGGTCCTGGTATCCACGCAACAGATCCGCGCGAATGACGGAGTGAATCCAGCTCGGGGGCAGGTGCCGCGTGAGGGGCAGCATCGCGCGGGCAAGCTTCACTTCGCGGCTCGGCCACGAGTCAAACGCGACGCTACTGACGAGGCAGAGCTTCGACACGCGATGCGGGTGCCGTATCGCGACGGACTGCGCGATCCCGCCACCGACGTCGTGTCCCGCGAGGCAGGCGAAGTTGATTCCGAGATGATCGAGGACGGCAACCAGCCGATCGGCGTGGGCACGAAGATCGACGCGCGCATTCGCCGCTGGATCGCTGCGCCCGAAGCCGAGGAGGTCGAGCACGACCACCCGGTGTCCGCCGGGGAGGAGTGGCACGACCGCGCTCCAGAGGTGACTGGAGGTCGGGAATCCATGGACGAGGACGATCGGCTCACCCGCTCCGCGCGTTCCAGCCGCGTAGTAGTAGAGTCGGATGCCGCCAAGGTCGAGGAATTCGCCGCGCACGAGCCCGGGGAGAGAGAGGGAAGAGGAACGGGGAAGAGCGAACTTAGACGGCGGGAAAGGGGAGAGGGAATGGGGAGAAATGAAAAGGCCGACGCTCGCGCGTCGGCCCTTCGTGTCACCAGCTCAGCTTAGCGCTGCGGCGGACGACCACCACCGCCTTGCTGCATGCGCGCCTGCATGTCGGCGACGTTCTTCTCGAACACCCTCTTCTGCTCATCGGTCAGAACGGCCTTCAGTTCTTCCTGCTGCTTGCCCATCATCTCGCGGCCCTTGGCGCGGCGCGCGTCCTGATCCATGCTCTGGTCCTGCATGAGCTCACGGCGGGCAGCACCGAACTTCGCGGTGATGGAATCGATCTTCGTCTGCTGCTCCGCCGTCAGGGTGATTCCCTGCATCAGCATCGCCGTCTGATTGCCGCGCCCGCCGCCCCGCTGGCCGCCCTGCGGCTGGGGATCCTGTGCGATTGCGGTGGTACTAATACCCATCAGCATCGCCGCGACGAGAACTGCCTGAAGCTTCCTCATGTGTTGCTGCTCCGAAAAGGTGGTATGTATCGTGGTGCCAACGTCTTACGATGCCTCTAGCGCAATTCGCAAAACGCTTTATGCTTACGCCCCCAAACCGCCGGGTCTTGCGCAGTAACCTGCTGCAGCCCGAAGGGAGCCCGAACCCAAAGGACTAGTGACCGTTCCTTCTCCGCTTGCGGCGACTCCCGCACCGGTCGTGAACCCCGTGGTACCCCAGACGCCCGTTCGATTCCCAATGAACTGGCTGCTGGAACACGCGGCAGCGCCGATTCAATACCGCGCCATCACCGACGTCGCACGCATCGGCGATCAGGTAGGACACCGCTTGATCGCACTCCCCTATACGTACCGTCCAGCAATGGTGTTGGCGCTGCAGCAGAGCGCTGACGGAACCTGGAACCGGTCGATGCTGGCGCTCCCGTCGAAGAACTCGGAGACGTTCGAAGGGGTTGGCACCATCAACGCAGTACGGCGCTTGCTCGAGTATGGCTGGGAGAAGGACTCGCCGCCCCTCATCTCCGCGCGGCGGGCGTTATTCCGGCTCCTGGCGGAGGATAACGATCCCGACTTCCTGTACGAGCTCGGTGGGAAATCGGTCGACGAGGACGTCACCCGTCGCGGTCGTGCGCTGCTGCGGGAGGCCGCCGGTGCTGTCCTGGCGCAGGCCGGGTACGAGGATGATCCCCGCGTCCGCGGCGTTGCGCGCCGGGTGCTGGAGCGCGTTGCCGCATTCATCCGGTCGCCGCTCGGGCAGAAGCCGTGGACGCGTGTGGGCAATCAGCATGTGCTCGCGCAGGAAGCCGCGCCCCCCTCGATGTATGCCCTGATCATGTTCGCCTACATGCCGCTCTTCCGCACGGAGCATCACGAGGCGATGGACCGCATCTACCAGTATCTCACGCAGCCGATGCCGCGGCAGGAGCCGCTGCAGCTGTGCGGCAAGAAGGTCATTGCGCAGCCACATCTGGTGATGGGCGACCCGCTGCCGAATCGGAACGCCGCCGACGCGGATGTCCCGAGCGCCATTGCGTGGCTGGAGTTGATGGCTCGCCTGGGATTCCTCCGGCGCAACGAGAACTGGCTGAAGTTGTTCGAGCGCTTCCTCGACGACCGCGATGAGAACGGCGTCTGGCACCCCCACAAGGGAATGGCGGCTGTGCGGACCACAAATCCCTTTGTGTGGCCGATTTATCCACTCGAGGGCGCCCTTTCAGGCGACGAGCGCTGGACGGATGCGACGTTCCGTCTTGGTCTCATCGCGAGGATTCTGGGACGACCGATCGAGCCGGTCTGATCGGCAGACGCCCCGGCCGCCTGCACCCCGACGAAATGTATCCGGCGGGGGTCGCGGGAATCACGGCGCACCGGCGGCGGCTGGGTAATGGCGTCTCCGTTCGTATCGTCGGGGGCGGGCCGCCAGAGGGCGAGGCGGTGCTTCTCGTCCACGGGTGGGGCGGCTGCGTCTACTCGTTCGCCGAGCTCATTCCGGCGCTCGTGCACGGTGGTTATCGGGTGGTCGCCATCGATCTCCCCGGTCATGGCCTGAGCGACAAACCGCTGGACGAGCGCCACTACACAACGCGCGCGCTCATCGACGTCGTGCTCGAAGTCGCCGAGCTCCTCGGCTTGTCACGCTTCAGCTACATCGGCCATTCCATGGGCGGGTTGCTTGGGCTGCGTCTCGCCACAGGCGGACTCCGCGGGATGGAGCGCCTCGTGCTCATCAGCTCGGCCGGCCTTACGCGTGTTCCCGCACTGGGACCGGCGCGCGCGCTCTCGCCCGCATTCCTGAAGCGGCTCATTCCTCCGACAATGTCGCGGCGTCTGATCACCGGGATCCTGCGCGCAGCGTACGGCACGAAGGAGCGTCCCACGACGCGCGACATCGATGAGTACTGGGCCATGACGCAGTGGGATGAGTACTCCCTGGCCTGCCGCGCCTGCCTGCATCACGTGGACTTCAGCCGCGTCGAGGCGACCAAGCTGCGCGCCCTGCGCATCCCGGTCCTGGTGATCACCGGCGGCCGCGACCGGGTCGTGGGCAAAGGCGGGAAGCGTGGCCGGCTGATTCCAACAGCTCGGCTCGTTTTCATTCGAGAGGGTGGTCATCTCGTGATGCAGGAGTGCGCGCCACGAACGAATGCGGAGATTCTCAGCTTTCTGCGAAGCGACAACAGAATGTGATTCGTGTGGCGACAAAGTGTTATCAGTGTTAGCTTTAGGCACATATGGAGCAGGTGACAACCGAAATTGAAGTAGAACAGTCAGCTCCCATTGAGACCGGGGTTTTCGAGTCTCTGGGACTGTCAGAAGTCGTACTGCGAGCCGTGCGCGACGCCGGCTATAGCGTCCCCACCCCGATTCAGCGCGAAGCGATTCCGCTCATTCTGCGCGGCCGCGATGTCATCGGCCTGGCGCAGACGGGAACCGGGAAGACAGCAGCCTTCACGCTGCCGCTCGTCAATCAGCTGATCGACGGACCGCGTCGGACCCGCGCGGTAGTGCTCACGCCGACCCGCGAGCTCTGCATGCAGGTCGAGGAGAGCGTCCAGAAGTACGCGCAGCATTCGCGGCTCTCAGTTGCCGCCATCTACGGCGGCGTTCCGCTGGATCCACAACAGAAGGCGTTGCGCGCCGGTGTGGACGTCGTGGTCGCGACCCCTGGCCGCCTGATCGATCACCTCGAACGGCAGAACGTCGTCTTCGACGACCTCGAAGTCCTGGTGCTCGACGAAGCTGACCGCATGCTGGACATGGGCTTTGCCCCGCAGATCAACCGCCTTGTCGGCGAAATGCCAAAGTACCGGCAGACCCTGTTGTTCAGCGCGACGATGCCGCCGGAAGTCGAAGTCCTGGCGCGCAAGTATCTCCGGAAGCCGCTGGTCGTGCAGATCGGTCGTCGATCAGAAGCCGCAGAAACCGTGACGCACGCCGTGTATCCGGTCCCTCGTGAGCGGAAAAGCGCACTGCTGGCGCACCTGCTCAAGGACGGGAACCTGGATTCGGTGCTCGTCTTTGTGCGCACGAAGATCGGCGCGGATCGCGTGGTCCGGCATCTTCAGGCCGAAGGAATCGAGGCGACTGCCATGCACGCGGACAAGACGCAGGCGCAGCGCACCCGCGCGCTGGAAGACTTCAAGTCGGGAGCGATCCGCGTGCTCGTCGCCACCGACATCGCGCAGCGCGGCCTCGACATTTCGGGAATCACCCACGTCATCAGCTACGACGTGCCGCAGCAGCCCGAGGATTACGTGCATCGCATCGGCCGCACGGGCCGTGCGTCGCGTGAAGGGGACGCATTCACGTTCATGGCGCCCGACGAGATCGCGATGGTGCGAACTATCGAAGCGGTGACTGGCCGACCGATTCCGCGCGTATCAGTGCCCGGATTCGATTTCGGGACCTAGAGCTATCGGCCTCGGCTGTTCAGTCCCACCGTTTGTTGAAGATCGGAAGCAACCTGAGGCCCGGCCGGTTGCTCCGCGCGTAGTTCAACAGCCCGATCTGCACCCCCTCGAGCTCCCACGCATAGTTGAACAGCCCGATCGCCAGCCCGCGCTGCACGCCGCGCATGTGATTGAATGAGCTGATGCTGACGCCGCGGAACTCGCCGAGATCACCGTTTCCGTCGTCGTCGCTCTCGAGTCGGAAGTAGGCCGGGGCAATGATACCGGCGCGCACATCGTGGCCGCCTGCCATGACGCCGGACAGCACGATGCCGCGAATGCGAGGCGAGCCCGCCATGATTCCCGAAATCGTGAGGCCGCGCATCTCGCTCCCTGCGCCGGCGCCGATCCCCGCGATCGTGATGCCACGAAGGTTGGAGCCTGCACCCGCGCCGAATCCACCGACTGTGAGTCCAGTGATATTCCCGCCGCCTCCTGCGCCGAACCCGCCGATGGTGATTCCGCGAATGTCGCCACCCGCGCCCGCACCGAAACCGCCGAAGGTGAAGCCGGTGATGTCGCCACCTGCGCCCGCCCCGAAGCCACCGATGGTGACTCCGCGGACGTTGCCGCCCCCTCCGACGCCAAACCCGCCCACCGTAAGCCCCTCGATATCACCGCCGCCGCCCGCACCGAAACCGCCGATGGTGATCCCCCGAATGTCCCCACCGGCGCCAGCGCCAAATCCGCCGACAGTAAGACCACGAACGTCCCCGCCCGCGCCGACGCCGAATCCGCCAAGCATGATGCCGCGCGCGTCGCCGCCGGCACCGATGCCGAAGCCGCCGATGCCGAGCCCCCTGAAATCCTCTTCCGCGGACGCTCCGAGAATGCCGATCGCCGCTCCCTGGATGCGGCGCGCACCCGTCAGTGGAATTCCGAGAGCAATCCCATCGACATCGCCGCCACGCGCCTCCTTGTACGGCACCCAGATCGTGGCGTTGATCCCCTGGACCAACTCCATGTTCCTGTCGCGGAAGTTGAGGCGGATCCCGCGGACGATTCGCGAATCGCCGATGCTCAAGCCGTACTCGCCGATCATGAGGTCGAGGCTCTGGGCCGACGACGCCGGGACTGGGACGATGAGGCCAAATGCAGCGATGAGAAGGCTTGCTGGACGCATGGCTATGACGAGGCGGTGGGGGGCGTTCGCGCATAACTACGCGGGGTCGTCGACCGGGTTTCGCCACTCGTCACAGCGCGAACGTCGCTTGTCCGCTTGTCCGCTTGCCCGCTTGTCCGCTTGTCCGCTTGTCGGGCCGAAATACGAAGGGCTCCGGTTCCCTCACCGAAGCCCCAGTCGCGAAAGACAAGCTGACAAGCTGACAAGCTGACAAACCGACAAGCCGGAACGCTTTCTATCTCACAACCACCACTCCAACCTCACCGCTAAACCCGTCGTTCACGGTCGGCATTCCAGGCGGGGCAATCCATTTGCCGCCATCGATGCGGAGATTCATGCGGTGAATGCCGGGCGGCATTGGCACGAGCAACTCCCACTGGTCGCGTCCACGGCGGATCAGAGGCAGCGGCTCCCAGTCGGAGAAGTCGCCCATGATCTCGACGGTCTCCACACCACCAATGCGGGCGGTGATGCGCTGGACTTCCGTACCAGCCGCGCGAAGCTCGAATGCCTGGACGAGGTTCGCGGGGCTTTCCACGGGCACAACGCCACGCGGGATGGGCCAGTAAGCGAGCATGACGCCCAGTGAGCCGAAGCTGCGCGCAGGAAGTCCGCGCGTCGGTTGCGCCGGCTCGCGTCCGCCGCCGGCGACGGCGGCTATCTGGCTCGAGATCCAGAACGCGACCTGACCCGACGCCCACTCCCGCGATTCGGGCGTCGCATCGAAACTGTCACCGAAGCGATGACCGCCACGCATCGTTACTTCCAGAAGACGGTGCTCCCACCGAATGCTCCCTTCGAGGTCCGTGAGTCGGGACTCGAGCCGGCAACCCGTGGAGGGAAGTGCACGAATAGACGACATGGCGCCGGCCGGGATGGGCGATCCGGTATTTGGCGCGGTGTTCAGCGCGCTCCCGCAGGAGACTGGCTCGCCGGTGATGGAATCACCCGAGACTTTCGTGAAGAAGAAGCTCGTTACGCTGCCACGAAGCGTCGCCGGTCCCAGACGGGTCCAGATACCACCAGAGCTGACGTTCACATTCGAGACGGCGCTGGCGCGCAGTGGCCGCGCAACGCCCGAACCCAGCCAGATGCCGCCGCGTTCGCGGCGGTAGTGCAGACGTCCGCTCGCGTCGACCTGGTCGTTCTGCACGAGAGGGTCGTGGAAGACGCGGCTGGCGTTCGCCACCAGCTCAGCGCGAATGCCATACATGAGCGGCTGGTAGACTTCGAGCTCCGCGTGGGAACTGCCGAGGAGCCAGGCCTGCCCATTGAGCCAGGCAGACGCGCGCGTCTTCAATGAAACGCGGGAGTCGGAGTACCGCAGCGCTGGCGTGATGGCCATCGCGTCGAGTGGTGTCCGCCCCGGCCGGTCGGAGACCAGGCTTCCTGCTTCGAGCCGGAATTCCATTTCCCGAGCAGTCTGCGCTACCGCGTGCTCACCTGTGGTCATCAGGGCGAGCGACACTGCCAATGCGGCTGCGTGCTGCTTCGGAACGGTCATGCGCTTATCGGTCTTGGGTCTCCGAGATATCTGGACGCGTCGTCGAAGCAGGCGGTGCGCCAGGCGACCGTGATGGAATTTCGCGGGCTCTGTTCAGCAGGGCCTGCCCAGGGTCGGTACCTGAATCTATGTCTCGTTCCACCCCGCGCCACAAGGACTGAAAATCATCGTCCGCCGCGCCTTTCTGGAATAGCTGGAAAATGGTCGAGGACGCTGTGTCCTTCGGTACCCCGCGGCTGACCAGATCTGCCAGGACCACCAGCGGAACGGTGAGGATCTTGTCCGTGCGCGAGCGCGCCATCTGGGCCAGCTGCGCCTGGGTGATGCCCAGACGAAGCGCGCCCGCCGCAGCGGTCAGCTCGTCCACACTCACCGACGGGCCCAGTGCGACACGCGCATCCCGGAGCGACCGGAATTCGCGGATCACTTCCGCCATGATCTTCCGCTCGGGGGCGCGCTTGGCGACACCCTCGAGTGCCTTCGACTGCAACGGAAGCACCGGCAATCCGTAGATGCGCGCGGAGTCCATCAGCACCTCGACGTCGTAGCGCAGCGAGGCGGGCAAGCGAGCGAGGGGATCGCGCTCCCCCTGGGCGACGAGCCCAGCAGGCACGAGGAGCGCAGCCAGCGCTACGAGGGACCAACGACTCGACGGGACCTTCACGAGGATGCTCCAGCGACGACGACGACGGAATTCTTCTGGCCATACCCGTCGTCGGGAGCCATGGGTGCTGCGGGATCGGCGATGAAATGCGTGCCGTCCACCACGAAGGAATAGACGTGCCGCCCGGGACGCAGCGTTACGACCGTCGCCCACGAGCCATCAGGCTGCCGTTCCGCGGGTGTCGCGCCCGTATCCCAGCCGTTGAAGTCTCCGACCAGGGCGACCTGTGACGCTTGCGGCGCGATCAATACGAACTTGATGGCACGGGGGACGACAGAGTCCGGGAGCTGTGGAGTCACAGCCGCGCGCGAGGCGCGCTCGGTCGGAGCGCGACCGTCCCGGTTGATTGTGTAACCAGCGATGACACCGATGCCGACAAGTCCAGCCGCGGCCGCGAGGGTCGCGAGCGGGGGCATCGTGAGCCGTTTGGGTGCAACGAACCATGCCAGGATCGGCGCGCGACGTGGGCGCGGCTCGGCGCGGACGGCCTCCATGAGCAGGCGACGCGCGGATGCATCGACAGCGACAGGCCGCCGCGCTTCCGCGATGACGTCCTGCACCGAAGGATCGAGCGCCGAGAGCTCGTCACTCATCCTTGATGTACTCCCATCGTGTCTTGAGCCGATCGCATGCCCGTTTCACTCGCATTTTCAGCGCCGACACGCCAACTCCAGTCAGCGCAGACATTTCCTCGTAACTCATGTCTTCAACGTGCTTGAGCAGGAACGCCTCCCGGAGGAGCGGATCCAGCTCGGCGAGCACGCGTTGTACAAGCTCCTCATCCTCGCCAGTCCACGACGTGCTGCGATCCGGGGCATTCAGGAGCACCGCTTCTTCGCGGATGAAAACCCGTTCCCGCTGGCTGCGTCGTGATGCGATACTGCGGCACTGATTCACCAGGATGCGATACAGCCATGCACTGAATTTGTCCCGCTCCTGGTACTTCCCGAGTGAGCGATACGCGCGCACGAACGTGGCTTGCAGAGCGTCTTCCGCGTCATCGCGGTTACCCAGCATCCGAACTGCGAAGCGCGCACAGCGCTCGTAGTACCGGTCCACCAGGCGTGCAAACGCATCCACGTCGCCGTCCAGAACGCGCTGAACGTCGGCGGCGTCGCTCATCTCATTAGCGATAACCCACCTCCGCGGCTGTCGGGTCACATGTTTGCGAGCCAACGCCGGTTGATCGCCCCGCGAGCGATCGAAATTGGCTGGAAGGACGGGAGAAGTAACCCCGAAAGGTCAATTTAGCGGGCGATGCAAGGTGAGGCGCGTCACACGCCTTCGCTAGCGAATCCTTCCCAGACGCGACACGAAGATCGTTTCCGCCACCATCCGTTTTCGCAATATCACGCTCAGATTGGCCGCCCCGCGGCCCAGACCCCAGGCGTCATACATGAGCGAGTCACGCGTCGCCCGAAGCGTCACACCATGCGCATGCGTAATCCCTCGCGACCGGATGAATTCGTTCCACTGCTTGACCGCGATGGTTCCGGTCGTGGAATCGACCACGACCACAACCGGCAGCTGCGCGCTCAGCGCGAGATTGCGGGCGAAGCTGAGAACGGCTCGCACATCCCCCCGCGCCGATTGGACGGCGATCCGGTCCAGCTGGTTCCGTCCCCGTGGGACGGCGATGGCCAGCAGGACGCCGGCGATGACGATCGCAATGAGCAGCTCGATGACGGTGTATCCGCGCACCCCGCATCATGACGCGAGCACGACGGCGGACGGTCACCATCCTCATCCGGTCGCAACCGGATCCTTGCATCTGGTCCCGCGGTGCCGGACCTGCGATTTTCGCGAAGCCCTTTCTCCCAATACAGATGCGACGCGCTCTCCCGCTCCTGCTCCTCCTTCCGATCGTTGGCTGCCGAGACCCGCGTGCCGATGCCAACATGGCCCAGGCCATGATGGATGTCGGTACGCAGATCAGCATGCTGCAACAGGATCAGTCCATCCTGCAGGGGCAGGTGGATTCGCTGCTGCAGGTCGTCGCCTGGCAGGACACCATCATCAGGCGACTCGCGTCCCATACCGGGCTGCCGATGGCCCGCTAGCATTCGATCATGAAGATCTCAATCGAGTACTGCACCCTTTGAAACTACGAACCGCGGGCCGTCAGTCTGGCGGCCGAAATCAGGGCGAAGTATCCCGACGCCGACGTGCAGCTCATTCCGTCGAGCGGGGGGCGGTTCGAGGTGGCACGCGACGGACGAATGATCTTCGAGAAATCCCGCCTCGAACGACACGCGCGTCCCGGAGAAATTATGTCGCTTCTCGAGAAATGACGGCATGCGACTAGGCATTTCCACCGGCGGTGGGGACGCGCCGGGCCTGAATGCGGTGATCCGCTCCGCCGTTTTGTCTGCCCTCAGTCGCAACTGGGAAGTGCTCGGGATCAAGCGCGGCTTCGCCGGCCTGCTGGGCGACGATGACGTCGTTTCCCTCACCCGCGAGTCGGTGCGCGGGATCGCCCATCTTGGCGGCACCATCCTCCGCACGACGAATCGCGGGAATCCTTTCTCCTATCCGCGCCTCAAGCCCGACGGCACCTACGAAGAAATCGACCGATCGGACGAGCTGATCACGAACGCGCGCCAGCTCGGCATCGACGCCATCATCACCATCGGCGGCGACGGCTCGCTGGGCATCGCGGAAAAGCTCGCGGCCAAGGGAATGCGCATGGTCGGCGTCCCCAAGACCATCGACAACGACGTCGCCGGGACGATCACCACCTTCGGCTTCGATACTGCGGTGAACACGGCGCTCGAGGCCATCGACAAACTCCACACAACGGCGGAGAGCCACGATCGCGTCATCGTCATCGAGGTGATGGGCCGGCATGCCGGATTCATCGCACTGCACGCCGGGCTCGCCGGCACCGCGGACGTCATCCTGATCCCGGAAATTCCGTACGACCTCTCCAAGGTCGCGCAGAAGATCGTGGCTCGCGACAGGGCCGGGCGCGGATTCTCTATCGTCGTCGTGGCCGAGGGCGCCGTGCCTATCGGAGGTGAAGAGTCCACGCTCGGTCCCTCGTTGCCCGGCCAGGACCGCCGGGTGGGTGGCATCGCTGGACGGATCGCGTATGCCCTGCAGCAGATCACCGGCAAGGAGACGCGCTCGCTTGTGCTGGGACATCTCCAGCGAGGCGGTCAGCCCACAGGCTATGATCGTCTCCTGTCCACGCGGTTCGGTGCGGCCGCGGTACGCGCGGTGGAAGAGGGGAAATGGGGACACATGGTTGCCCTCCAGTCACCGCATATCGTTACCGTGCCCATCAAGGACGTACTGAAGGAAGTAAAGCGCGTAGATCCTACACACGACGTGGTACGAACGGCGCGTGAGACGGGTATCAGCTTTGGGGACTGACGGCCTGCGTCCTGTGCTGGACAAGCGTTTCTCGCAGGGAGGACAGTTTGACTTCCCGGGTTGCCTATCCCACTTTCTAAGTGACTGAAACAGCACTACTTAGCTCGGTGCACCATCTGGCACCGGCTCTGCTTTACCGGTGGTATCATGAAGCTGCCAGTCGTTCTTTCCCTCGCACTCGCGCTCGGCACGCCTGGAATGGCGGAGGCGCAGAAGCGCGACAAGCCGGAGATCCCGGCGAGCTCGCGGCCACCCGCGGGCATGTGCCGGATCTGGCTCGACGATGTTCCGGCATCGCGTCAGCCCGCGCCGACGGATTGCGCGTCAGCGGTTCGGAACCGGCCGGCGAAGGGACGGGTGATCTTTGGCGACGATTACGTGACGAAGAAATCCGGTCCCGCGACGAAGCGTCCTTCCGACACCGCGACAAAGACGCGCAGCCCGATCATCAAGGGCTTCGCGCCGACCAAGGGGAAGAGCAAGAAGCCCTAGCGGCGTCGTCCTTGCACCTGCGGGGCGCGTGACAAGGACCATTTACGAGCCGTGGCTTCCGCCAGACCGGGAGGCTTTCGTCAAGGCGGAGCCACCGACCGGGCGCGTCATCGTCATCGCTCCCACCCGCGCAGCCTGCGAGACCATCGAGCTCGCACTCGGCCTGCGCATCGCGACGTTCCTCGAAAAGCACCATGGACCTCGCGTGCGCGAGCTGGCGAGATCGGGAAAGGGATTCGGCATCGTCGCGGGCACTGGCACTGGCAAGACGCTCGCGATCCGGCCAATCGCTGAAGAGATCCTCCAGACGAAAGACCTCAAGGTGGGTGTCGTCAATCGCGAGCGCGAAGCGACTCCGGAAACGCCGACGTGGAACGTCATCATCGTCACGACGGGGATCGCGCGGCGCTGGTTTGAGGAGAACGACATCCTTGCCACCGATACGCTGATCGTCGACGAAATCCACCAGACCTCGGCGGAGCTTGAGCTGTGCCTCGCCCTCGGCAAGCGCGCCCAATGCCGCTTCGTGTGGCTGTCTGCCACGGTGGATCCGACCTTCTACCGCCAGTACCTCAACTCCGCCGACGTCCTGGAGGTGTACGAGTTCGACAAGGAACGGGCGGCGCAGGTCAAGGTGGTGAACAAGGATCCCCTGGAATTTCTCGACGCGAAGTTCCTGCAGCAGGTGCGCAAGGAGCGGCGTGGCGTCGCGATGTTCGTTCCCACCCGTAAGGGCGTGGAGGAAGTGGCGTCCCATGTGTCGCGGTTCGCGCCCGGCGTGAACACCGCGTTCTATCACGGGGGGGAGCCGATCCGCATCCTTCGTCCCTTTCTCGAAGGGGGAGAGAAGCGCCCGTATTTCCTGTCCATGACGGCCGCCGGTCAGAGCGCGCTGAACGTTCGCGAGCTGGACACGGTGATCATCGATGACAAGCGCTTCTTCAATGCCATCGATCGCGGGCGCAACGTCCTCACGCAGGAGCACCTCGGCGCGAACGAGATCCTCCAGATGGCGGGACGCGTGCACGGGCGCGTTGCGGGGGGACGCGTCTTCATCCTGTCCGATCGGGACATCTTCTTTTCGGCGCTGAAGCCGACCGCGCCCGAGTTCCAGCTGGCCGGTGATTCGGAACGAGTCGCGATGACCTGCGCCGCGCTGGGCGTGCGAGCCGACGAGCTGGATCTTCCTGTGCCGCTCGACAAGGTGGCGTATCGCAACGCGCTCTCGCTCCTCGAGACGCGTGGCATTGTGGAGAAGGGACGCCTCACCCGCTACGGGCGGGACGTCGAGGCGATGCCTGTCGAGCGCGCCTGGGCCGAACTGCTGGTGAATGGCGACGACGAACTGATGCCATATCTGGCCGTCATGGCGTCGATCGAATCGCTGCACCGCATGACCCGGGAGGAGCGCGACCTCGATGGCGTCATTGTTCCCGGCAGCGACCACCTCACCGCTTACAACTTGTACGCCGAGGCGTACCAGACGGCGGGGAGAATGGGAGAGGTGTACGGCCTGCCGCGCCACATCTTCGACGAGCAAACGGTCGATGAGTGGGCCGAGAGCCGCGGCGTCCTCGTGAAATCCATCGAAGATGCGGCGCTGGGGATGGCGAGCATCTACCGCGCCGTCGGGTTGCAGCTTCCCGCGGAAATGCACAACGCCGGAGAATCCGAGCTCGCACGGTTCCAGGAGCTGCTTGCGCAGTTCATGCCCTTCGAGCTCGTGATCGATGAAGAGACGGCGAACGGCGAAAATGTGCGGGTGTCGAAGACCAGCGTCGCTGGAAGCTGGGGGGCCATCGCCGGAGAGCTGCGCTACTTCGCTGACAAGATGGGCATTCCGCGCGCCGGCATCGAAGGCACAAACATCCCGATGGCGCAAATCCGCCGATACGCCATCGAGGGAGAACCCGAGCTGGAGTTCGAGCCTGGCTCAAAGCGGGCGCCGCTGGTGATGCGCACCCGGGTCACGTATCACGGGTTCGAGCTGCAGCGCGAAGTCGAGCCGATCGACGCGATCCCCGAGGAGCTGCTCGCGAAAGCGCGGCGCGCGCTTGCCGACGGCTTGGCGCGCGGCGACGCACGACACGTTGCGGCGAAGAATGACCGCGTGGCGATCGAGGAAATCCGGGAGAGCTGGCGCCGGTCCGGGGGCCGGACGCCGCGACTCGACCGCGAGGAGCTCGCCGCGATCTACGAGCGGCAGCTCGACGCACAGGACGTCCGCTCATACAACGATTTCCGTCGCGCGCGTCTCGGTATCGACGCCGATGCGATTCTGCCACGCGCCGAGCGCGAGAAGTATCTCGCGCTTCCGGACTACGTTGAAATTCGCGGCCGCGAAATTCCCATTCGGTACGACGTGGAAGAAACGAACGGGTCGAGCGTTGGCGTCGCGCGGCTGCAGCTCCCCGAGAAGCTTGCGCGCAGCCTCTCCGAGGCCGAGCTGCCGAGCCTCGATCGCCCGTTGCGGTTCGTCGTGCCACGCGGCGCGCGCGGGGCCGCGCGAGCCAATGACCTGGAGGCGTTGCGCGAGGAGCTCGATCGCCCCTTCACCGACGAGGAGCTCGCGGAGCTCGACCGCCAGAAGGAGCGCCACCGTCGCGGTGAAGAGGAGCGGCGTCGCGGCCCGCGGACGCCCTATGGCGGGACGGCGCGCTCGCAGCGGCCGGCGCCGAAACACAAGCACGACGAGCGTGGCGGAAAGCGCGGCGCGCGTCATGGTGGACCGCGGAAGGGAGCCTCGAAGCGCGGCCGGAAGCGCCGCTAGTTCAGTCGAGGAGTCGCTCGCCCACCACCTGGCTGCCCTCGATGTCCACCTCGAGGCGCTTCGTCCCGAATTCCGTGAATCCGCGCGCCTTGTAATTGGGTAGCGCACGTTCGGAGTCGAGGGTGCATGTGTGCAACCAGACGCGCGTCGCTTGCATCTTCGCCGCCGCGTCGATGGCGCGGTCCAGCAGGTACCGTCCAAGCCCGCGGCCCATGAACGACGGCACCAGCCCGAAGTACACGATCTCGACCGATCCGTCTTCCGCCTGCTGCAGCTCGAAGTACCCCGCGGACGCTCCGTCCACTTCGAGCTCCCACACCTGGACGCTCGGGTCGGCGAGGTGCTCGGCAAGCTGGTCATCCGACCACTCGAGGCGATCGTGCCAGTACCATTGCTCACCAACCGCGCGATACAGCCGCCGGTAGTCGTCCACCGCGCACGGGTCCCGGCTCACGAGACGAGCGCCGGCCGGGGCGCGGTCGTTGGTGACGGCGCGCGCCGGGTTGTGGAGCTCGAGATAGGTACGGACGACTTCGACGCGACGCAGAACTAGTGCGTCTTGAGACGTGCGCGGTGGCGGGCCGCCTTGGCGCGATTGCCGCAGGTCGACATGTCGCACCAGCGTCGCGCGGCGTTCTTGGTCCCGTCGAAGAACACGCGCGCGCAGCGCGGATCGGCACAGCGGCGGACGCGCGCAAG
>DASPMP010000269.1:0-16219 GCA_035626995.1 Gemmatimonadaceae bacterium | reverse complement strand
CGTCCCTGGCGACGCCACGTCTCCCGCGGACGATCGGCGTATACCTCGATCCCGAGATCATCCGGATCCTGCAGGTAGAACGCCTCGCTCACCAGATGATCGCCGGCGCCAGCGGCCGCGCCTATGTCCGCGAGATGCTTCACGAAGCGTCCGAGGGATGCGCGATCGGGAAGAAGAATGGCGAAGTGAAAGAGGCCGAGGCGTCCGCGCCGCGCGGAGGGTCGCGCGCCTCGCGTCTCGTGGAGCCCGACCAGCGTCCGATCGTCGTCATGGGCGCCAAGCATCGCGCTACCGGCGTCATGGCGCAGCACGCGCATCCCGAGCACGGTCTCGTAGTACGCGACAGAGCGGCGTAGGTCGGCGACGCGAAGCTGTACGGGCCCCAGCCGTGTTGCCTCAGGCAGCCGGAAGCCGCGCGGTGGTTCACCGTAGGAGCCTGGTGTTGCCGGCTCCCCGTCGGCTGCACCGAAGATGGCGTCCCGAGTCACTCCCATGCCGGCGCTCCGAACGTCAGCGGGACGCGCGGCGCGTCATCGGGGCACGGGCGGCGATGATGGTCACGTTGTCGGAACCGCCCCGCTCGAGCGCCAGCGCCAGCAGGTCACGCGCGACCTGCTCGGCCGATTTGATGGCTGCGCACTTGTCCGTGATTTCCTTGTCGCTGACATGCTTCGTGAGCCCATCGCTGCAGAACAACAGGACACATCCGCGTTCACTCACATCCACCCGCGACACCACGGGCTCCGCCTCGTCCGAGCCCACCGCGCTGGCAAGCACGTTGTTCAGGGGTGAGCGGCGCAGGTCTTCAGGACGCATCGCGCCCTGATCCACCAGCTGCTGCGCCAGCGTCTGGTCACGCGTCACCTGGTGCAGCTTCCCGCCGCTGAAGACGTACGCGCGGCTATCGCCGACCTGCACGACATACAACCACGGATACACGACCATCCCCAGCGTGAGGGTCGTTGCCATCCGGCGCTGGTCGGTGCGGGCCATGGCTTCGCCGCGCACGGCGTGATGCGCATGGAGGGCGGCGTCGCGCAGGGCGTAGAGAAACTCGGTGTCGTTGGCTGAACCGACAGCGTGGTAACAGCGAAGCGACGAGGTCACGTATCTCGCGACCGTTTCCGTCGCTACCTGCGCGGCATACGCACCATCGGTCAGCCCGCCCACACCATCCGCGACGAGCAGGATGGTGCCGAGCCGGGTCCCACGAAGGGGAAGGGAGTCCACGTCCGGCAGACTTGTGCCAAGTACCGCGATCTGCGGATGCACGGTCGCCAGGAGGAAATGATCCTGGTTGTCCTTGCGGACCTTCCCCTTGTGGGTGAGCCCGAACATGTCGAGCTCCTCGTCTTCCGGACGCGGCAGCATTGGATGCGAGACCGTCCGGGCTTCCGTCGGCATGCGGGTACCATGCAGACAAACGGTCCGCGGCACAAGCCGACCAACGGCTGACCGGATACGGTCAGGCCGCCGGCCGGAAATCCTCCAGGCAGCTGAGGGGACCACCGCGCAGCCCCGATTCAAAGTTGGCCTGTCGCTGTGCTTCGGTGCCGTGCGCATTGCGGGCGAGTACTCGCGCGTTGCGTGCGTCACGGCGCCGGTCACCGGTGGACTCGAATTCGGGGTCGCCAGCCGAGGCCATTGCGAGAAAGGCCTCGTCCAGGTCGCCGTGCTCGAGCTGCCCATCAGCTTCGGCCTGCCGGGCAAAGGCGCCGGCAAGGCAATCCGCGGTGGCCTCGTTGCGGTACGACGACCGCGAGTGCCGTCCGAGCTGGAACGCCACCGAATGGCCGACCTCGTGCGCGATGATACCGATGGCCGCCATGTCACCGTCGGTGCGCGTGCGAAGTCCGGTCAGCTTGGCCTGCGCGGCCAGGAAGACCTCGTCGAAGTAGATCGTGTTGTTGTTGAAGCAATAGACTGCGTTCGACTGGGGCATTACGCCACAGCTCGTCTGCACGTTGCCACGGTAGCGCACGATGCGCGGTGCACGAAACGGTGTTCCGTAACGTTCGAACTCGCGCTCCCACATGGTCATGAGCGCGCTGTACGCAGCCGCGACTTTCTGGTTGGACGCCTCGACATCACGCGCGGTGATGGTGACACGAACCGGGTCATCAACAGGCGTCGCCGCAGCGGACGCCGCAGGTGGGGCAAGGAGCGCCAGCGCTCCAGCCAGCTTGAGTGCGATTGTCATGGTTATCCTCCCGAACAGTCCTACCCCTATACGCGCGCCAGTGCCGGTCGTACGGGCCCGATGTCACGAATGGCACCAGTGTGTCATGAAATACGACAACGCCGGGCGGGAATCGGTTCGCTCAAGGCCGCCGCTCGCTACGGGCTCCGCTGTTGAGCGGCCGGGAATATCTCCTCCATGAGCGCCAGCCAGCGGGTGCTGGAGTGCACCCAGACTTCCTTATATACGTACATGTTCTGCGAGGGCCAGTACGGAAGGTCGGTGGTGCCGCGACTCTGCATGCCTACCGGGAGCGAGCCGACGAAATCGCCCGACGACACGCTGTACTGCTGCGCCCAGTCGTATCCCTCGCCGTACATCGTGCTCTGCACGAAGGGATTGCGGCCGACCACCCACTGGGCCTGGCGGTGCGCGAAGTCCAGCCCCGCGCTGTCATTCCGGAAGCGCGCCGCGATCGCGAGCGCCTTTGCCTGGGAGAGAAGCACACCATAGTTGCCGCGTCGGGCAAACCAGACTGGGAAGGAACGCAGATACCAGTCGCCGCCCATGGGCATGCCGGCCCGCACCTGCTCGCGGTAGGCATCGCGCGTTGCCATGTGCAGTGCACCGGAATCGGCAACCTCTTTCCCGGCGTCCGCCGTGCGATAGACATACGCGGGGAGCACAGCGAACGGCTGCGTCGTCTCCGCAATCCGCTTCTGATAGTTCAGGTGCAAATCGATGGCGGCGTCCCACGAGCGACGATCCGGGTGCGCGGGAGCCGTGGCCACCAGCTGCGTCAGTGCGAGAATGGGAGCCTGGTCGTTTCCGCGGTGAAACTGGTGGAAGATCGTGTCCCGATTCGGCGCAGTGTAGAAGAATCCTGACAGGGCGAATGCCGACCCCACTGGCGTCTGCTGCTGCGACGCGACGATGATACGTCCCAGCTCCACGGCTTTGTCGAGGTACTTCGCATTGCGCGTCGCGCGATACAGTTCGACGGAGGCCGTGGTGCCGATCGATGCCAGCTCCATCGTCGTGGCCGCAAACGCCGGCGTGTGCCAGCTCGACGGTCCTTCGATACCGGTGATCGCGTGGCTCCAGTCATCCTCCGCGATGCGAAGCGCACGCGCGGCAAGCGCGGGATCAGTCTCCCTGAGGACACGAGCCGCGATCGCGCCGGCGGCGGCGGCGATGTAGTTGGCGTTGGGATTGTTCTTTGCCTCGCGGGTGCGATCGTCGGCGTCACCGACGCGGTTGTTCGTCCAGAGGTTGTGACTCGCGAAACTCATTCGATGTCCGCCCGGAAAGCGGACGCGCATCACCCAGTCGAGCCCCCAGCGCGCCTCCTCGAGCAGCCGATCGACCAGCGCCCTGCTTCCTCCGGCGGCTCGAAGACGCTCGGCGAGCGCGAACATCGTGTACGTCGCCTCGCCGGTATTGATCACTCCCTGCGAGAGGTCGCCGGCGTCGTGCCAACCGCCGCTCATCGGGATGCTGTCCTTGCCGAGCGTGGCGAACCAGTCCAGGTGATCCACGGGATGCGAGCCCGGGACGTCGAAGCCGCAGCGGTTGCCATAGAAGAAGTTCAGGGTCTTCCAGATGCTGCTCTCCCAGACGTCAGTCCCGATCGGGAAGGGGCGGGTCGTGCGGTCGCCGGCCTGGAGGACATACGTGCCTGGCCGGTTGACCTCGGAGAAATCCATCTCCTGGAAGCGTCCGAGCCGGCTCGTCACGGCGCGTATGGGCTTGCGAAGCACGACGTAGCCGAGCGCGTTGTCGTCCGTCCGCGTGAGGGTGAAGTACGTCGCTGTGATGTCCGTGGCGACGGCGGTCTTCGACGCGCCAGGTTGATATCCGGAATGGCTGTAGGCGATCCTGCCCGGCGCGACGTTCCATCCGGTGTGATGATCCGCCGCGACGCGCTGGAGCTCGATGCGTCCGATCTCGAAGGCGACGCGGTCACCTGGCGCCGCGAGCATCTTGTTCACCCAGTAGCCGATCTCGAGGAGGATGACCTTGTCGCGCGCGAGCGGGTCGATTTCCCAGACGACCTGCTGCCAACCGTCCCTGGCGAGGGTGACGTAGTGAATGCCTTCGCGGTAGTACCGGTCAGGGACTTTCTCGGCGCCGTCGTTGTGCATGACGATCTGGAGCGGGAGCATGGGAAAACCCGCGACGTCTGCGCGCATCCAGATGGACAGGCGGTTGAAGGCGCGCCAGTCTTCTCCCGCGAGAGCACGTCGCAGGTTCACGGAAGAAAGACGATTCCGCGTCGGTGCCGGCGTGTCCTGGAACATCTGCATGTCCACGCGAAGGACGCGCATGTCCTGCAGTCGCGGCTCGGCGGGGAAGGAGACATTGGCCGTGCCGGTGGAGGTCCAGCGGGCGGGATCGGACATGTCGTCGAGGAGCCGGCTGGCGATGACCGGCTTCTGCAGCCATGCGAATTCGGCGGACCGCTCGAAGGGGATTGGGAGCAGTTCGCGCCGAGGCTGCGCGTGCGCGAAGGCGGGAAGGAGCGAGACAAGGGAGACGGCGGCGATCCGAATCATGGGCGGGGAAGGTAGCTCGCCGGCCACGAGAGTCGAGTTGTCGACGTCCTGACGTCTCCACGCGGACTCCTGCCGCCATCTGTCGATGACGGCAGGATCGAAAAGACAATCAAACGCGGAGACGCAGAGGATTGCGCCCGGGACTTACGCTGTCGTATCCCGGTCCACTCGCGTGCGTGACAGTGATCGAATGACCAGGAAGACCACCACCGCGACCACGATGGCCTGACCGATCTTTGAATAGGTCTGCTCTCGCAGTGGCCAGGAAACCGCCAGATACCCCACGAGTGCGATTGCAGCGGCGGCAAAAGGTGCCGCACGCGGATGCGAGTGGATAAGGGATTTCATGTCAAGTCACACCATACATGCACTTGAGTGTCTTCCACGCATTCTCGGCAGCCGCGAAGACCGAATTGCCGCCGCCTCCAGCGAGCGCGCCTGCGACGGCACCAGCGAGGCCGCCAGCCAATCCACCGCTGAATCCGCCGACCCATGCTCCTCGTGCGTCGGCCGAAGCGATGTGCCGAAAACCTTCCTTGATGCTTGGTCCGCAGGTGCGGCGCGAACGCGTGCGCACGAGGCGTTGAGACGCCCCTTTGTCTGGCGAGAAGATTGACGCGACGGCGCCGCCGGAACCCTTCCCTATGAAACAGGTATCGGTGATCCTGTCATTTCCCATGACAAGCTGTTCCTCGATACATGGAGAGTATTCGGCGATTGCCTCTGCTTCGAAGAGAGGATACTGCGAGGACCAGTAGACAAAAGAGTTTTGGGCGACGCTTACTGTCGCCGAGACGATAGCCTGCTCGAGCTCCGACAGACCTTGGGCAGAGTCGAGTATAGGAAAGAACCGATTCGCGAGATCGCGAGCGCTCGTTGCCACCGACAGGGCCATGTCGATCTGCCCCAGCAGTGCGAGCGCCGTTCGCGACGGCTCCTCCACAACTGGAGCGACGAAGGTATATGGAGCAAAGCCGCTCGAGAGCCGCAAGCGGCGCTTGGCCGAACACAGTTGCGACGAGTCGATGACTGCTTCCACAGCACGCCAGTTGTTGTCAGGACTGCGCGGGCGCCCGACCGGAATCCGTGCCTCGTTCATGCTGAAGGCTCCGACATAGTCGCACAGATTCTTCGAAAGCGTTCCGGGCCGTCGCAAGTCAGACCTGAAATCGTCGAGCATCTTGTTGTGGGCAACACCAATCCATTCATAGCGGTTGCGAGCCTTGAGCCTTTCCTCGCCGCGTGATGCGGCGTGTTCAGCATCGGACGGCGCCGTCATTTCCGCGTCAGCGATTCGGCGGTTCGCGTCAGTTCTGCTCGCATCGTCGCGACAGGCGCTGCTTGCGAGGAGGGGAAGCATTACAGCGGTCAGACGACCGTTTCGCAGGATGTGCTGTAGGGACATGGGACACTCTCTAAGGAGAAACGAGCCTCGAGTCGCTCCGAGATCTCCGACCCGGAAGCGCCGCCCACTCGCAGTGAGCAGGACTGGCAGCATGCTTCCGAAGGGCGGTCGGGCCGTCACCGATCCGCCGCGAACAGGAGCGTTTATCGCGCACCTGCGAGAGCGATGTAGACGCGCTAAGTTCGAAAAATCACCGTCTCTCCCAACTCGCCATGAAGTACATCGCCCTCGTTTACACCGACAACACGATGCTGGACGCGATGCCCCAGCAAACGTTCAACGCCACCATGCGCGACTGTCTCGCGAAAGCAGACAGCATGAAGCAGCAGGGGCAGGTGCTCGACTTTCAGCAGCTCGAAAGCACGGCCACCGCGAAGTCGATGCGGGTGCGCAATGGAAAGCGCACCATCGTCGACGGCCCGTTTGCCGAAACCAAGGAGGTCCTCGGCGGATTCAACATCATCGAGGCGGACGGTATAGAAGAGGCGATCCGTATCGCATCGGAATTTCCCTGGGCGGAAATCGGATGCATCGAGGTGCGGCCGCTGAAGGAGATTGCGGACGTACGCCGGCAGGTTGCCGTCTAACGGTCAACCCTCAAACCCTCAAATCCTCAAACCCTCAAACCGTCGCTCGCTCAGTCTTCCCGCAACGCCGACACCGGATCAACCCGCGCCGCGCGCCACGCGGGGATCAATCCCGCCGCCAGCGCGATCGTCAACATGAGCAGCGCCGCGGCGCCGAGCACGGACGGTTCGGCCGGTTCCATTCCATAGAGGAACGACGTCACCAGCTTGCCCGACGCGAGCGCCCCGCCTGCTCCGATGACGAGACCGATCAGGACGACACGCGCCACGTCGCCAAGCACCATCCGCAGGACACGCGAGCTGTCCGCGCCGAGCGCGATCCGTACGCCGATCTCGTTGCGACGCCGAGCCACTGTGTACGCCATCACGCCGTAGAGCCCGAGCATCGAGAGCGCCAGTGCGAGAGCGCCGAACAGCGCCGACAGCACGGCCAGCATCCGCTCCCGTCGCAGCGACCGGGCAAGTTGCTCATCCAGCGTCGTGAATTCGACGGTGTAGGAAGGATGCACGTCTGCGAACAGGCCCTTGAGCGACGCGACGAGCGCCAGAGGGTTGCCGGCAGCGCGGATCACGAACGTCATTCCCGGCGAGGGAGCGCTGTCCTGCATGGCAGGGATGAAGACCGTACCACTCGATTCCTCGCGCAGGCTGCGATACTTCGCGTCTTCGACAACGCCGACGATCGTCACAGGATCGCTGAAGGTGTCGCCACGCTTCGTGCGATACGTGCGGCCGAGTGCCTTTCCAGCGAAGACTCTCTCGGCAACCGATTGCGTGACGATCGCGGTCTTTGGCCCATTCACCACGTCGGTGGCGTCGAAGTCGCGACCCGCCAGAAGGCGCGTGTCCATCGTCGCGAAGTAGGCGTCGCTGACCTGGTTGAACCAGATCACACCATCCTGCCGCGTGGCCGGCGTGAATCCCTCAACATGCACCTCATCGTTCCAGCTGCTGCCACCCACGGGCGTCAGGTCAGCCAGCGCCGCCGATTGGACGCCGGGAAGGCTTCGAACACGCATCAGCAGGTCGCGGCGGATCTCACTGAATCGAGCGGCGGGAATACCCGCTCGACGAAACCCTGAGTTGGCGATAAGCACGCCTTCCGCGCTGAAGCCGGGGTCCATGGTGCTGAGATTGCGCAGCGATCCCACCAGTAACCCCGCACCGACCAGCAGCGTGAGCGACAACGCCACCTGTGCGACGACCAGCGACTTGCCGAAGGTGAAGCGCCCATGACCTTCCGCCACGCCACGCGCGCTGGCCTTCATCGCCGTCTGCGGACTGACACGCGTACCGCGCCACGCTGGAATGAGCCCGAAAATCAACGCCGTGACGCCCGCCGTGAGTACCGTGAACCCCAGCACTCTCGGATTGAGCGAGAGATCCAGCGCAACGGGATTGGCGGGATCGGAAATGAGCGTCACGAGTCCCGCCATCGTCCACTTCGCGACGACGAGGCCGGCGAGCGCTCCCGCCGCGGCGAGCAGGAGCCCCTCCGTCAGCAATTGCCGCACAAGCCGACGGCGGCCGGCGCCAATCGCCATCCGGATGGCGACTTCCCGCTCACGCGCCGACGCGCGCGCCAGCATGAGGTTCGCCACGTTCGCACAGGCAATGAGCAGCACGAGACTCACCGCGCCCATCATGACGAGCAGCGCCGACGTGTACTGGGTGCGCAAACCGGAGAGTCCTTTGGCGGCGGGGCGCACGCCGAGCGTTCGCGTGAGATAGTCCGCCTTGTTCTCGGCGCTCCAGCGGGGCGGTACCGTTGAGGCATAAACCCCCGGCGCAATCGACTTCATGCGAGCGCGGAGTTCCTCGAACGCGACGTCCGGTGCGCGGCGCCCGATGACCCGCAACCACCAGTTGCTTCGCGCGTCCAGCGAACTCCCGCTCCCGCGCAGCACCGCTTCGCTGCAAATCGGAAGGAAGACCTGGGTGGCTCGACCGACCTCAGGACCACCGAACCCCGGTGCGACGACGCCGACGATCTGATATGGCTTGCCATCGAATGGAATGTTCTTGCCGACGACGTCGCTGCGTCCCGCGTACTCGCTCTGCCAGAAGCCGTGGCCGAGGACCACGGTCGCCGGGCAGCCACGAACATCGTCGGCCGGTTCGATGACCCGGCCCACAGCTGGACGCATGGCAAACAGCCTGAAGAAGTCGCCGCTGACCCAGGCGCCGGAGATGCGACGCATCTCGCCGCCATCGGCGACGTTCAGGGATGTTTCGGAGAAGGCCGCGACCTGGCTCATGCCCGTCTGTCGGTCGCGGATCTGCTCCCACATGGGATTGGTGAAATAGCCGCTCTCGTCGTCGTCCGAGGTCAGCACCTGGACCAGCTCCTCGGGGTTCGGCACGGGGAGGGATCGCACCACGACCGCGTCGATGAGCGTATAGATCGCGGTATTGGCGCCAATACCGAGGGCGAGCGACGCGACCGCGACTGTCGTGAATGCCGGTGAGCGTCGGAGTGCGCGCAGTGCGTAGCGCAGGTCGCCGCGCAAGGAGTCCAGCCAGGCCACGATGTCCGATTCGCGCGTCTGTTCACGCTGGAAGGTCGGGTTTCCAAAGCGACGCCGGGCTTCGACCAGCGCGTCCGCCTCCGACCAGCCATCGGCGACGAGCGCCTCCACATGCTCCCGCATGTGAAAGGACAGCTCACGTTCGATGTCCCGCGACAACCCTTCATCGCGTCCGAGGTTGAACAGCCGGCGCATCAGCGACATGGAAGACTCCTCAGGAATGTCCGGTCACGCGTACCGCAGCACACGTCCCACCCCTTCGGTGAGACGTCCCCAGCTTTCCCGCTCCAGCTCCAGCTGTCGCCGGCCCTTCGCCGTGATCTCGTAGAAGCGGGCCTCGCGGTTCTTTTCCGTTTTGCCCCAGCTCGCCCGCAACCAGCCGTCCTGCTCCATGCGGTGCAGGGCGGGGTACAGGGATCCTTCCTCGACGCGCAGCAGCTCCGCCGATGCGCGCTTGATGTGCGACGTGATAGCGTAGCCGTGCATCGCGCCGGCGCTGGACAACGTGCGCAGCACCAGCAGGTCGAGTGTGCCCTGGAGGATGTCGTTTCGTGCTCTGGTCATATACCTAGATTGCTATGCTTAGCTAGCTAAACATGCGGACCGCGCAGCGTCAAGCGCGGCGTGATGAAGCGGGTGGGTGGCAGGGATGACACGGTGTGCGGACGCGCGGACGGCCGGCTAGACTTGGATCGCTCATTCAAACCGCATTCGTCTTCGCTACCATAGACACACAGGAGCCCGTGCATGACTGCAGCAACGGCATCGCCACTCACCCGTGACGAGGTCGCGACCTGGGCGCGCGACCTGTACGCCAGCGCCGTCGACCGGAAGGACGCCGCGGGTTTCGCCGCCGTGTTCACCCCGGATGCCTGGCTGCGCTTCGGCAACAATCCGCCACTCGAGGGGCCGGCGGCCATTCGCGAGGCGATCGCCGGCTTCTTCCAGGCGTTCGTGTCGCTGAGCCACGAGGAGAAAGGCACTTTCCTCGACGGACAGACGCTCTTTCTCGAGGCCGTCGTGACCTACACCAGGCATGACGGGAACACAGTCTCCGTGCCAGCCATGACGGTGTTCCACCTCGTGGGGAAGCGCGACGGGCGGCTCATGGCCGACAATTGCCGGATCTTCGTGGACCTCGCACCGCTCTTCGCCCCCTGAGCGCTATATTGATCCGCCGATGACGCCCTCAGCCAATTCGTCGTCGGCAACCACCGTCCTGGATGCGCGCGCGCTCTCGCGAACGCTGCGCCGGATGGCCGATGAGATCGTGGAGCTCAACAACGGGACCGATGGTCTCGTCATCGTCGGCATTCAGCGACGCGGCGTGCAGCTCGCCGAGCGGATTGTCAGCCTCATCAACGAGCGCGAGCGTGTGAGCGTGCCGCAGGGGGCGCTCGATATCACCCTCTATCGCGACGATCTCCAGACCGTGGGCCCGCGCCCGGTGGTCGGCCCCACCAGCATCCCCGTTGACATCGACGGCAAGGCGTTGGTGATCGTGGACGATGTGCTCTATACCGGGCGCACCGTGCGAGCCGCGCTCGACGAGCTGGCCGACTTCGGCCGCCCGCGACGCATCGCGCTCGCCGTCGTCATCGACCGCGGCGGCCGCGAGCTCCCCATCGCGCCAGATGTCGTCGGCAAGACCATCGACGTGCAGCCGGGCCAGCGCGTCGACCTCTTCGTCGAGGAACTGGATGGAAAGGATGCGGTGATCCTGGCCTCCAAGGGATGAATCCTCCCGTCGTCGCTCCGCTCGGCAAGGACCTCCTCGCCCTCGCTCCGCTGTCTCCGGAGCAGATCAAGCTGATTCTGGATACCGCCGAGCCGTTCAAGGAAATCAGCGAGCGCGCGATCAAGAAGGTGCCGACGCTGCGCGGCGCCACGATCGTCAACTTGTTCTTCGAGGCGAGCACGCGGACCCGCATCTCATTCGAGTTCGCCGAAAAGCGCCTGTCGGCGGACACAGTGAACGTGGCCTCCTCGGGATCCAGCGTCAGCAAGGGCGAGACCCTCGTGGACACCGCGCGGAATCTCGAGGCGATGCGAATCGACATGGTGGTGATCCGCCATGGCGCATCCGGGGCCGCGCGGTTTCTCGCGGATCGCATCGAGAGCAATGTCATCAACGCGGGGGACGGTACCCACGAGCATCCCACCCAGGGCCTGCTCGACCTGCTCACCCTGCGGGATCATTTCAAAAAACTTGAAGGAATCAAGGTGTGCATCGTCGGGGACGTGCTGCACTCCCGCGTCGCGCGGTCCAACATCTGGGGGCTGCGCAAGATGGGCGCGCAGGTGGGGGTCTGCGGTCCACGCTCCCTGCTCCCGAATGCCATCGACGAGCTCGGGGTGACGGTATTCGATCGCATCGAAGCCGCCATCGAGTGGGCCGACGCGCTCAACATCCTTCGCCTCCAGCTCGAACGCATGCAGCTCGGCTACATCCCATCCCTGCGCGAGTACAATCGCGTCTTTGGCGTCACTCGTGAACGCCTCGATCGCGCGGGCCGCGAGATCCTCATCCTTCACCCCGGGCCGATGAACCGCGGCGTCGAGATCGACTCCGATGTTGCGGACGGTCCGCTCAGCGTGATCCTCAATCAGGTGACCAACGGTGTGGCCATCCGGATGGCGGTCCTCTACCTGCTGTCGGGCGGCAAGGCGGAGCTCGCGGAGAAAGCGAAGGGCGGGGCCGCATGAGCACGATCATCCTCGCTGGCGGTCGCGTCGTCGATCCGTCGCAGAACCTGGATGAAGTCTCGGACGTGGCGATCGTCGACGGAAAAATCGACTCCATCGGCAGAGGATTGGGGGAGTCTCGTGCGTCCAACGTCGAGGTGCTTGATTGCGCCGGCCTGTTGGTGTCCCCGGGGTTCATCGATGTGCACTGCCATCTGCGTGAGCCGGGCCGCGAGCATGTCGAGACCATCGCGACGGGCGCCGCCGCTGCCGCGGCCGGCGGATTCACGGCCGTCTGCGCGATGCCGAATACCGATCCGGTCACCGACAACCAGGCCGCGGTCGGCTTTGTCGTTCGCCAGGCGCTGCGCGCGAAGATGGCCCGGGTCTATCCCATTGGCGCAATCTCGGTTGGCCAGATGGGCGAGTCGCTGGCTGAATTCGGCGAGATGATCGGGGCGGGTGCTGTGGCGGTCAGCGACGATGGCAAACCGGTCGCGAGCGCGCACCTCATGCGAACCGCCCTCGAGTACGCGCGAACCTTCGACGTCCCCGTCGCCGATCACTGTGAGGAGCCCACCCTCGCGGCAGGCGGCGCCATGAACGAAGGGCTCATGAGCATGCGACTCGGCCTGAAAGGAATTCCCGCGGAGGCCGAGGAGATCATGGCGATCCGGGACATCCTGCTGGCCCGTCGGACGGGAGGGCACATTCACCTGTGCCACATGAGCACGCGCGGATCGGTGGAGCTCATTACCTGGGGGAAGGAGCGCGGCATCCGCGTGACCGCCGAAGTATGTCCGCACCACCTCTCGCTCACCGAAGACGCGATCGGCGAGTACAACACGAATGCGAAGATGAACCCGCCGCTGCGCACCGCGGACGACGTCGAGGCGCTGCAGCAGGCGGTCAAGGACGGGGTGATCGACGTGATCGCGACCGACCACGCACCGCATCACTATGACGAGAAGGAGCGCGAGTTCGCGGATGCCCCCAATGGCATCGTCGGCCTCGAGACGGCGCTCGCCGTGAACATCACCTGGCTGGTGAAGCCGAAGGTCATCGACATCGCCACGCTCATCGACCGGATGTCGTGCGCGCCGGCGCGCGTGTTTCACCTGCCCGGGGGCACTATCAGGAAGGGCAGTGTGGCGGATGTCACTGTTTTCGATCCCGGGGCGGAGTGGGAAGTGAATGCCAGCCGCTTCAGGACCAAGGGTCGAAACACACCGTATCAGGGGATGACGTTGACGGGCCGCGTCCACTACACATTGGTGGATGGCCGCATAGTTCACCGTGGGGTGATCTAGGGGCTATCTTCCATCCCCAATAGCCCAGTTCCCGTTTCCTCAAGCCATCGGTCCCTTGGGTATCCGTCGCTCGAGAACACCGCACAACGATCGCAGCTCTCCCCTTGACGCCGTCACCCGTCTGATCACAGAACGGGACAAGTACGAGCAGTGGCTCGACGAGCTGGAAGCCAAGAAGGACTCCACCCCGCCCAAGGTTTTCGACCGGGTCCGCCAGGACTATCTCAGCCGCCTTCAGGCAGTGATGGACCAGCTCAAGGAACACACGGCGGTGCTCCAGGCGCATGCCGCAAACCTCGTGGCCAAGCTGCGCGAGCTCGAAGCGTCCGAGCAGGAAATCACCGACGAGCTGGCGGAAACGGAGCTCCGGGCCCAGGTCGGGGAGATCACGGAAGCGGAGTGGGAAGCCACCTCGAGAAAGGCTCAGCGAGAGGTAGGTAAGCTCAAGGAAAATCAAGAGGTTATCGCGGATGACCTCATCAAGATTCGCGACATCCTCCGCGACGGGGATGACGACGACGAAGATGAAAAAGACGTCCCCAGAACCTCTGCGGATTTCGATGAGCTCGAATTCCTGAAGTCCGTTGTTGGTCCGGGCTCTCCCGGCGCGGCACCGGCGCCCCGGAAATCAGACGCGGTGCCCGCGCCACGCCCATCCGGTGATACTCCTCGGCCGCCGACGCCCTCGTCATCCGCCGTGCAAAGTGGGGCGAAGCCCACCCAGGTGACGGCGCCCATTCGGCGCGCCACGCCACCGTCCACAGGTGCTGCCACAGCGACGCCGCGCGCGACGCCGGCAGGGGGTGCGGCCGCTGCCAGTCAACCGGCCAAACCGGTGGCACCTGCCGCGAGTGGCGCAAAGTCAGGCGAGGTGCCTCCCGCCGCGGCGAAAAAGCCAACGCCGAGCTCAGGACCCGACAACGCGCTCGGGATCAAACCATCCGAGATGCCCGATCAGCCGAAAACGCTCAAATGTGCGGAGTGCGGGACGATGAACTATCCGAGCGAGTGGTACTGCGAGCGCTGTGGGGCGGAGCTGGCGGCGATCTAGGGGCCGGCTTGTCAGCTTTTCGGCTTGTCAGCTTTTCGGGCTTGTCAGCTTGTCGAGGCGCAGCGACAACCCGAGAAGCCGATGAGCAGAGACGCAAAAAAAAGAGAGCGACCAAAGGTCGCTCTCTTCCGCAGCACGCTGATGAGTTCAGCGCGCCGCCGACTTTGCGATCGCGCTCTTATGCCGAGCCGCGGTGTTGCGATGGATGAGGCCCTTGCGAGCCGCCCGATCGAGCAGCGCAGATGCAGCCCTGCGCACGTTGTCATTGGCTTCCGCCGACTTCGCCTTCTTGAGCGCGGTGCGGAGCTCAGAACGCTGAGCACGATTACGAACGGCCGCGGCGCGCGACTTACGAAGGTTCTTCTTGGCGGAATCGATATTGGGCACGAACTATCTCCGGATTTCTGACTGAAAGTGAGCGAGGGAAGCTAAGGATTGGACACGACGGATGTCAAGGCAGGACTTTGACTTCGCTCATGTCCAGCGCTACTTTTTCGGCCACGTGGACACCCTCCAGAACATCCTCTTCGTGGCGCCGGTTCTGCTGTTCTCCGTCATCGCGCACGAATACGCGCACGGGTTCGCAGCGCTGAAACAGGGAGACCCCACCGCCCAGCAGCTGGGACGCCTCACGTGGAACCCGGTCAAGCACATCGACCCGTTTCTCACGATCCTGATGCCGTTGATGCTGGGGTTCGCTTCCAACTGGAAGTTCATGCTCGGCGCGGCGAAGCCGGTGCCTGTTGACCCCAGGAACTACCGCAACTACCGCCGCGGCGACATCATCGTTTCGCTGGCTGGCGTCTTCACCAACCTGCTCATTGCTATTGCGGCAACCGGGCTGATTGCGGTATTCGGGTTCGTGGGGCAGTACGTCCCGGTCGCGACCGACACCATGGCGATTCTCCAGGTGATGATGATCTATGCGGTGCTCATCAACCTCATGCTCATCGCCTTCAACCTGATCCCGATTCCGCCTCTCGATGGCTCGCATGTCGTGAAACACATGCTGCCGCCGAAGCTGTCCATCTGGTATCAGAACCTGGCTCGCTTCGGCTTCCTCATCCTCATCGTGCTGCTCACGGTCGGTCGCGGGTGGCTCGATGCATGGATGCAGCCCGCGTCCTCTCTCGGCAGCATGATGATCGCGTCGGTGCAGGGTCTCGTGCTGCCGAAGGCCTTCCAATGGTTCAACTCATGACGAGCGCGATTCCCCCGGAGATGTCGGGCGGCGACGGCTACTCGCCTCAGGTCATGTTCCGCACGCCCGCTGAGGCGGACACCGGGCACCAGGCCTTCGTCGTCGAGCTCACGGCGTTCTCCGGTCCGCTCGATCTTCTGCTCTCGCTCATCCGTGACGAGAAGGTCGACATCTACGACATCCCGATCGCGCGCGTCGCCGAGCAGTTCCTGCTGCGCATTCGCTCGCTGGGGCTCAACGACGCCGCGGACTATCTCGAGATGGCGGCCCGGCTGCTGCGCATCAAGGCGCAGATGCTCCTGCCGCGGGGCGAAGGGGAGACGTGGGAAGATCCGAGGGCCGAGCTCGTGCGACGCCTGCTGGAATACCAGCAGATGCGCGAGATTGTCGACGTCCTCGAGCACCGCGCCGACGAGCGGCGGATGCACTTCGCGCGCGCGTACCTGCCGGACCAGCCGCTTCCGCCGCAGGCGCCATTGGCCCTCTCGCTCTCCGAGCTGCTCAGCGCCGTGGACCGGGTGCTGCGCGCCGTGCGCGAGCCGAACATGCACGATGTCGTTGCGCGCCCGCTGGACGTGCCATCGGCGATCGCCGTCATCCGGAATCTTCTGGCCCTCAAGGCCACACTGCGCTGGACGGATGTCGTCCAGGCCGATGCCGCGCCCTGGCAGGTGCTGTCCGCGCTGCTCGGCCTTCTCGAGCTCGCGCGACTTGGTGA
>DASPMP010000268.1:0-4831 GCA_035626995.1 Gemmatimonadaceae bacterium | reverse complement strand
CACGAGCGCGATTCGCTCACGCCCGCCGCGTGGTCCAGCCTCGGCGAACCTCGGCCGGTGTACTTCGACATGGCGTGGGGCGGATTGCTGCAGTGGTCTGCCGAGCAGCGCCTCATGAACTTCGACGCCGACGCGCGCGCGGGAGTGACGCGCCTGGCCGCCGCGCCCATCGTGCAGGACGACCGGCTGTTCGGTGTGTTGAGCGTGTCCCGCACCGGCGGACTCGATCGCGGGCGCGAGCACATCAAGTCCTGGCTGCCGCGTCATGCAACACAGGTGGCGCGCCTGGTGAACGGCGCCGAGCTGCGGCGGGAGTATGGGCGTCACATGCGCCAGAGCCAGGCGCTGCTCCAGGCGTCCAAGCGATTCCAGGGACATGTCTCGCAGGAGTCGCTGGTGAAGGCCATCTGCGAAACGGCGGTGGCCGTGTCCTCCGCGACCGACGCGGCGCTCGTGCGCTGGCGCGCAGAAGACAAGCGCGGCTCGCTGCAGTATGCAACGGTCGGATTCAACGTGCCGCCCCAGCCGCTGGCGCCGGACTCGCTCGTCGCGCGCGCCTGCGAAGACGGACTCTCCATGCCGCTGGACGACACGGCGAAGATGTCGCACCCGATGGCCCTGTTCGTCGCCGGGGACGATGCGTGGCCGAGGGGGAGTCTCACCATCGTTCCCCTGAAGCTGGAGGAGAGGGTGATGGGCGCGATCGTGATCGCGTCGCCGGAAAAGGAGGCGATTGCGACGGAGGAGGCGACCAACGTCGCGCTCCTCGGCGCGATGGCGGCGACGTCGCTGGAGATCGTCTGGGAGATGGAGGAGGTGAGCAAGCGCGCGCGCACCGACCCGCTCACGGGGCTGAACAACCGCCGGCACTTCGACGAGCTGTTGGGGCACACCCTCAAGCAGACCGACCGGTATGGCGAGCCGGTATCGCTGATCATGGCGGACGTCGACCACTTCAAGAACGTGAATGACACATGGGGCCACGAGGCGGGGGACACCGTGCTGCGTGGCCTGGCGGAGCTGTTCCGCACGAGCGTGCGCGAGTCGGACATCTGCTCGCGGTATGGCGGCGAGGAGTTCGCGATCGTGCTGCCGAAGACGGCGCTGCCCGGCGCGGCGGAGCTCGCGGAGAAGCTGCGGAAGCGGGTGGAGGGGAAGATCATCAACCACGGCGGGAACGAGATCAACGTGACCATCTCGTGCGGTGTGGCTTCCTATCCGGAGGGCTACCTCACGAAGGAAGCCCTGTTCGCGGCGGCTGACCGGGCCTTGTATGAGGCGAAGGCGGCCGGGAGAAACTGCGTGAGGTCAGCGGCGCCAAAGCCAACGGGGCTGGTGCGATGAACCCTGTCGCGCGTACGGGGGACCTCGGCTAGTCGAGGAACGCTCGATCGGCGATGCCGGTGATGTACAGTGCGTAGAAACTCGCGAGCACCACCGCTGCCAGTGCAACCGCGCCGACGCCGAACGGAAGGGCGATCCGGCGGTCGAGCTCCGGCACCCGTTCGCGCGGGTACGTCCGCAGCAGCGCTGCATTCACTCCCATGGCCATCGCCACTCCGGCCAGGACGTCGAGCACGTAGTGCTGCTTCGTGAAGAGCGTCGACAGCGCTACGAGTGCCGCCGCGGCGAGCAGCAGACCGCCGAGCCGGCGATGCACGCGGTGACAGGCGAACGCGGACACGAAGGAATGCGCTACGTGGAGTGAGGGGAAGCAGTTGAAAGGCGGGTCCAGGGAGTACAGCAGGCGCAACCCCCAGGCGCCGAAACCGGCTCCCCGAACGGCATCGGGCCGAGGTGCGTACGTCGGGTACAGATAGAAGCAGGCGTAGGCGACGAGCCACACGGCGAGGTATGACCAAACCGTGCGCTGGAGCAGCTCCTGATCGCGCACGATGAACACCGGCGCGACGATGAGCACGAGATACAGGGCGCCGTACACGAGCGACCAGAGTGGCACCAGGGGGATCATGCGGTCGAGCGGAATCGCCGGCGCGTGCAGCGGACCGCGCTCGATGGCCTCGGCGATGAAGATGTACAGCGGCACCAGGGCCACGAGGACGACCATCGGGAGAGTGATCCGATAGGGCCGGCGGAGAGATTCTCGGGCCTCCCGCCAGGGGAGGTCGGCCAGGATCCGGGCGGTCGTGTTCACCCTGACAGGACGCACGGGAGCGTCCGGCGGTCAGCGCTGGCGGGTGGAGGGAAGGAGGTATCGGGGCGGCAGGGCACGGCTGAAGCAATACGGCAGGTGTAGCGGCGCAAGTTGCTGTAGGGTAAGCAGATATCTGCAGCGGCCGGTTGACATGGGGAGGGCAGTGCGCTATCTTGCAGTTCGTTCGGGGGCGACCTGGTTTCGACGGGATAAGTGAAGCCGTGGCCGCGTGCCGAGGTCCTCGGGTTCCTCGTAAAACACCTGGGAAATTTCTAACTGCGAACAACAACTTCGCTCTCGCTGCGTAACGTTTAGTTACGCCGAGTGCCAGTGGAGAAGCCCGCCCGGGGCGGCTTCGCTGGTATCGCAAAACCGGGATAGGTCTTCTGGCGCGCCCGCCGCCAGGGATCGAGATCCAGTGGGCTTACTCGGCGGTGGGCGGTCTATCGGCCAGCTGACGGGGACATTCAACGGATAGGCTACGCACGTAGACGCTGTAGTGAATCTCTTCTCGGACCGGGGTTCGAATCCCCGCGCCTCCACTTAAAGGGACGCCGCGCCAAAAGCGCGGCGTTCTTTTTTTCTGCCATTGCCGGCGTGTGGCTCCAGCGACGATTTCACACGCGACAACAAGGGGCGGTGGCGGATGACGAGTCCAGCGGCCCGGCGCTAAGAGTTTTGGGTACAAGGTGACAGCGTACGCCTCTCCACGCGCTCCTCGCATTCTACGCGGCTGCGTCAGCGCAGCATATCCCCGCCACCTATCTGCCCCAGCCACGGCTAACCTCTGAGCGGATGGGTGCTTAGAAAGCTTTCACTGTTTGTTCACCGGTGCTATCCTGGTGCGCGCTAGATGCCTATCTTGGAAGTTGGCATCAGATCGCGACTATCTATTTTCGCAGTCTATTTCGCGTTAGACCGCCGAAAACGACTCCCGTGCCAATCACGACGGCCGACATCAAGAACTGGGTTCAGCGATGCGGTCCTTACGGGGACGGCCTTTCGGCGGTGCTCGATGAGATTGCCGCGGGCACCGATCTTGGTGGGACGATCGACCCCGCCGACCCGGCCCAGCTCGGGCCTCCGTGGAACTCGGTGGCGCTGCGATACCTCCAGTCGGGCTCTCCGCGTCTGGCCATGACTGTGTACCGCCGCGCGGTTGACCATCTCATTCAGCTGCAGCGCAAACACGATCGTCGATTCCATAAGGGCATGTTTCTCCACAACCTCGCGAACGGTCACTTCGCCGCCGGTGAGCCCGATGCGGCGTTCTGGTTCCACCGACTCGCATTCGTCGAGGACGTGCTGTCCCGCGCAGCTACTGACAGTACTCGCCCGGAAACCCCGGCGACCGGCGCCCTCCGCCTGTTTCACGGCGTGTCCGACATCGCTCTCGACGCTTGGGTCGCCCAAGCCGGGCATGCGGCGAAGCTCGACCAAACGGACCCCGAGCAACGCATCCAAGCGAGGTATCCTGAGCTTGCGGTCGTGGACGCCGCGCGCAACGAGGCACCGGAGGCAGCTCCCCTCGGGGCGCGAACCGATTTACCGGTTAACCGCCTGCTCGTCGAGGACCTCGACGCCCTGCTCGATATCGGTGATGCGAATGCACGTGGCATCAGTCTTGAGCGTCTGACCGCGTACCTCTGTTTGACGCTGCCTGGTGCCCGCATAGCGAATCGCGTTCGGACGAAGATCGGTGAGCTCGACCTCATCGTCGTTCTCCGCGACGCCGCTCCGTCCTACTTCATCGAATCCCTAGGTCGTACACTACTCGTGGAGTGCAAGAACTGGGACAAGCCAGCCGGTGTCCAAGAGGTCAACCACTTCGCCTCGCGGATCAGGCTCCACGGCTGCCGAGCCGGAATCCTCGTGGCCACAAGCTCCGTTTCTGGCGCGCGGACCCGTGGCGAAGGACTCACCTTCGGCCAGTTGCTCATCCAGGGCTGGTTCCACCAAGATGGAGTCGTTGTGTGCGTCATAGATCGGGATGGCATCCGGGCTCTCGGTGCGAAGCATCGAACGTTTTCGGACCTGGTGCTCGATCGCTTCGACCAAGTTCGCTTTGCTTACTCGGACTCCACGACCTAGCCGCTGGCTGCGGCGCGCCGAACCTTGCGGGCCTCTCTCGGGGACATTCGCATTCCTTCACACTGGCCTCACTGCGCTAGCTTGATCAGTCTCGCCCTGGGCCTTTGCCCAGCTCTTCGCTGGCGGCTCGGGCTCGGACAATCTGGCACCCGATGAAGATTGATATTCATGCGCACACGCGGAAGGCAAAGTCGGGCGATGCCCGTACCCGCGATATTTCCCCGGGCGAATTCTGCGAGCGCGTTCTGTCGACAGACGTTGGGATCATCGCGATCACGAATCACAACCTGTTTGACCTAGAGCAGTACGAGCAGATTCGCGAGGGACTCAAGGACGCCGCGCAGGCATGGCCCGGAGTGGAGCTAGACATCCTGGACGGTGCAAACAGAGGTCATCTGCTCGTAATCGCCTCCCCGTCAAAAGTCGAGGCATTTGCAACAGCGGTGTTCTCGCTCACTGGCACCGTGAAGCCAGATGTGTTTGCGGCCTCTGTTGAGCAGGTTATCGCCGCGTTTGAACCGCTTGCGCCACTCTACGTCGCTCATTATCGACAGAAGAAGCCGAATATCTCCGATGGTGCGCTTG
>DASPMP010000267.1:0-3073 GCA_035626995.1 Gemmatimonadaceae bacterium | reverse complement strand
TGATCGCGCGCGCGGAGGGTCGTTATCCAGAGGCGATCCAGCTGATGTGGCGCGCGGACACGACCTACGATGGCCCGAACGGCAATTGCGCGATGTGCATCTGGGAAGACATTGGCACGACCTACGATCGCGCCGGGATGGCCGACTCGGCGATCTATTACTGGGAGAAGTATCTCGCGACGCCGTACATGAACCGGCAGAGCTTCGACGCGTCACAGAAGCCGCTGATGCTGAAGCGACTGGGTGAGCTGCACGAGTCGAAGGGGAATATCCCGAAGGCGGTCGAGTATTACCGCGAGTTCATCAAGTTGTGGGAGCGCGCGGATCCGGCGCTGCAGCCCAAGGTCGCTGAGGTGAGGCGCAAGCTGTCACGCCTGGCGGATGTAGAAGGCCGGTAGCTGGATGGCAGGCGGCGCGAGGGCGGTGAGGGCGGGAGAGCACTGGTCGTCTTCGCTAGCCTGGACAATTCTGGCATGAACACCACATGCCAGAATTGCCATGGCCCACGCTCCGACGACCGGCGCCCTTCCCGCCCTCCCCTCGCTCGCCGCCCATCGCGGCCCTCGCGCCCCTCGCGCCTCCTCGGCGCCTCTCGGGGCCCGCCCCGCGCTCCATTCGCTTCCGCGCGATTCGACAAGCTGACAACGGTAGAGTCGATAAGCCGACAAGCCGACAAGCTGACGATCCCGATCCCCAATCCTGCTGCTAGTTCGGCTCAATTTTGATTCGCATCCGTACTGGCGCTGCGCGCATGACGGAGCCTGCCGTGCGGAAGCTGGTTTGAGTCGCGGATACGATGAAACGCGGTCCATCCGCGGCGTTCTTGCCCAGGTCGGGCTGGTCGGTGAGTTCGCCAAGCTCGCGGACGTCAGTGACGATAACGGTATGGAATGGCGCGACGTCGCCGCCGGCGTCGCGCAGCTCGAGCTGCCCGAGCTGCTTCACGAGCTCGGTGAATCGCTGGCCTTCGGGCGTACTGGCCATGAGCTCCATCGTGCGCTCGGCTTCGTCATCCGGATCGGTCACGCCAGCTTCTCCGAGCGCCTTCTTCATCGCGGCGGCGGTAGAGAGGAAACCGCAGAGGTTGGGCAGGATTTCGAGGCCGTGAAGGGTAGGCTTGAGTCCACCCAGGCGCTGCGCGTGACCGGGACCACGGTGCTCCAGGCGCGTTTCGCCGAGCAGGTGACCGTTGAGCCAGAGAGTGTATCGCATGGGGCAACGGTAAAGCGGATTCGCGGCTCCAGCGGCATCACGGTGTTGCGGTCGGCATCATTCTGCCGCGGCTTGTCGGTTTGTCGGCTTGGTCCTAGCCAAGCACCCTGAAACGCGTAGCTGTACGGCCGATGCGGGGGCGATATCGCGCGAAATCGGCGCGGTCCAGGGTGAAGATCGTTGTGGTACGCAACGCTTCCGCGGCTGCAACCAGCGACGCGTCTGCGAGGCCCATCGGTGGATCGTCGTACGCGTCCATGAGGTCCAGCGCGCGTGCGAGGCGGTCGGGGTCGAGCGTCCAGAGGGATGCTCCCCCTCCACGGAGAAACTCGCGGAGGGCCCGCTCACCGCGTGTGCCTTCCAGCATGTAGAAGGCTTCGGTGAGCACGGGCGCGGTGGTGATCAGGCGGTCGTCGATCGTCGCGAGAAGCTCACGGCAACTGCGGTGGTGCTCGTCCCGGGGATCAAAGAGCGCGATGAGTGGTCCGGCATCGAGCAGGATCACCGGCCATTCTTGCGGCGAAGGTGTTCGCGGATGGTCTCTGTCACGCGATCTGATGGCCCCTTCGCGTAGCCACCGGCCCCGAGCTCGAGACGCTCGTACACCGCGTACGCGCGAGTGACTGGTGCGTTGCGCAATTCACGCTCGGCGGCCAGCAGGCCACGCTTCAGCGCATCGGAGATGGAATCCCCGGTGAGTCGTTGAATGGCCGCAAGTGCACGCTCGGCCTCCGCGTCGAGACGAACGGAACGGGTGCGGGGAGTGGGCGTCGTCGACATACGTAATACAATCGTATTACGCTTTCCTGCTGTGGTCAAGTGCGCGGGCAGGGGCATGCCGAACGATGCCATGACTTCCTGGGGGCGGGTCACCATACTATTGCCACCCTCATCCAATGCCACTCATGCGATCCAGACTCTCGCTCGTGCTCCTCGCGGTTCCGTTGGCGCTGCACGCCCAGCGTGCGACAAACGCCTACGTCCCCGGCGCTGTGTGGGAACGGCGTGATCCGGGGCAGGTGGGGTTGGATGCAACGAAGCTGCAGGCCGCGATGGCGTTCGCGCGCGAGCGGGAATCGCGGGCACCCCGCGACCTGGAGGAGGCGCATTACCAGACATTCGGTCGCGAGCCGTTCGGGAATGCGGTCGGTCCACTCCAGCCACGTGGTGACGCGACAGGAGTCGTCGTACGGAACGGTTACATCGTCGGGGATTGGGGACAGCCGCTCCGCGCCGACATGACCTTCAGCGTGACAAAGAGCTTCGTGTCCACCGTCGTAGGGCTTGCCGTGGAACGAGGGCTGATCCGCAGCATCGACGACACCGTGCAGCACTACATGGGTCCCGTGCTTCATGCGACGACACCGGCGCTTGGTCCTGAAGGTGGACGCGGGAAGTTCGACGCGCGCACGACCATTCATCCGTTCGACACGCCGCACAATCGCACGATCACCTGGCGTCACCTGCTGCAGCAGGCGAGTGATTTCGAGGGAACGCTGTGGGGGAAGCCGGAGTGGGCAGACCGGCCCAGTCCGCAACCGGCCACATGGTGGACGCGGGAGCGCGTCGCGCCCGGAACTGTGCACGAGTACAACGACACGCGAGTGAACGCACTGGCGCTTGCCGCGCTGAATGTCTGGCGCAGGCCGCTGCCAGAGGTATTGCGTGAGTTGATCATGGATCCGATCAGCGCGTCGCCGACGTGGCGATGGTACGGCTACGACAATTCCTGGGTGGTGCTCGACGGACAGATGATCCAATCCGTGAGTGGCGGCGGGCACTGGGGCGGAGGGATGTTCATCAGCGCGTATGACCAGGCGCGGTTCGGACTGTTGACCTGTCGCGGTGGGCGGTGGGGGAC
>DASPMP010000266.1:0-11119 GCA_035626995.1 Gemmatimonadaceae bacterium | reverse complement strand
CGAGGGCGACGCCGCGCGCGTCCGGCTGCAATTCGGGCAGCACCGCATCTGGAACGCCGACAGAGGACGCCGCTGCCATCAGCTTCCGGTGCAGCACGGTCTCGATCTGGAGCATGCGCGCGGCCGATGCAGGAGGCGGAGCCAGGTACACACTGACACACTCCCGCGGTGCCCCGATGCGGCGCAAACGACCGACACGTTGGGCGAGGCGCGCGGGATTCCAGGCGAGATCGAGGTGAACGACGACGCTGGCGGCATGCAGGCTCACCCCTTCACTGCAGACATCCGTCGCCAGGAGCAAGTGTACGTGGTCACTCGCGGGGACGCGCTTCGCGAGCGACGGATCAAATCGCTCGAGCAGTTCACGCCGGGAGATCGGGCCGCCGGATACCTTGCCACTGGAATGCGTCAGCATCGCACTTCGTATATCCGGAGACAGCAGCGCATACAGGCGCCTCACCGTGTCCCCGTACGCGCTGAATGCGACGACGCGCTCGCCAGGGTGGCGCGCCATGAGATCGCGAAGCACCGCCGCGCGCGCCACGTCCGCATCCGCGGACGCATCGATCCAGGCGAGAAATTCCCGCAGCGCGTCGAGATGATCGTGCACCTGGCCGAGGAGCGCACCCGCATCGGATGCGATTGCGGGCGCGACAAGCTCGGCGAATGCGAGTTGCACGTCACCGTCAGCGCAGACCCACGCCTGCAGTTCGCGCCGGGAGGGAAACCTGTCGGCCTCCAACGCGGACTCCAACGCGAGGCCCCGGCCGATCCGACGACGAATCCCCCCACTCAACGCCGCTCGACTCGAGCTCCATTGCCGAACCAGCGTGTACGTGGTGAGCACGCCGCCATCCGAACCATCGGACGTGGCGAACGGTGGTGGCAGCGCGAGGATGCGCTCGAGGCAATCAGCATCCGCAACTCGGGGCAGCCATGCCGGCGCCTGGATTCGTGGCAGTCGCAGCAGCTCTGACGGGACATCCTCTGCCGATCGCCGCACGCAGTGCGCTGCGAGTTCGCCATCCGTGAGCGCGTACGCATGACGCCCGAGAAACAACGACAGAAGGGCGCGGAGATCGTCCAGCCGATTCTGCACCGGTGTTGCCGTCATGAGGAGCACATGCGCGCGCTGACACAGGGTGGCCGCCGACGCAAAACGTTTGGTGGCGGAGTTCCGCAGATGGTGCGCTTCGTCGATGATGACGAGGTCCGGTTCGAATCGCGCGAGCGAGTACGAGAGCGACTCGATCGAGCAGGTCATCGCGCGAACGCCAGTCTGCGCCATGGCCGCATGCCATGACGCTCGCAGCGCTGCCGGAACCACGATCAAAGGTGACGCCCATTCACGCGCCACGGCGAGCGCAACATAGGTTTTTCCCAGGCCCACGTCGTCCGCGAGCAGCGCGCCGCGTCGCTCGGCGAGCATGCGGGCCAGGCGCCGGACCGCGTCGACCTGGTGGGGATGCAGGACGATGTCCCCGAGCGCCGCGCTCCCGTCGATGCCAATGAGGTGCGCGGCCATCGCCCCACGAACGGACGCGGCGCGTGTCAGCCGGAATGCTTCCACAGCAGTAGCGGAGTCACGGTCAGTCGTTTCAGACCATAGGCACGTACACTGGCCTCGATGAGGGCATCGTCATCTCCGCCAGCTGCGTCGGCGAGGATATCGCGCGCGCGTGGCCAGTCGACGGGGATGGGAAGCAGCCCAACGGTCCAACCGAGGTAGCGACGATAGCCGCCACGCGCGGGCTCAGCGATGGCATTGAGCCACGCGGCGCTGAGTGGCGAGTTGAGGATGGTCGCGATGGCCCAGGCGTCGCGTTCGTCATGACAGCGGAGTACGTAGCAGCTATTGAGTGGCACCGTGGGGTCTCCCGCCGCGAGCACCGACGCGCTCGGACGCCTGCCGAAGTCCGCCCACACGACGCGGGACGACGACGCATCGGCGGCTTCGACGCGGAACAGCGACCACCACCGGCGCGCCCGTACCGCGTCACTCCTCGCGGTGAGCGTGGAGTAGTGGCGCCGCAGCCAGGCACGGGATCGGTCGGGAAGGGAGGCCAGTGGCGCACCATGCTGATCGTGCGTCCAGAGAATCCAGTCGTCACAGGGACGGCGTTTCCACCGGGCAACGCCATCCCCCCGGAGGGCGGGACGCAGGAGCTCGGAATCGACGGTCCCCGTTTCCCCATTCGCGTCGCGCACGGTCGCGAGGCCACGCGCCGCGTCGACGACTCGCACCACAAAGGCCGAGTTGCAGCCAGACTTGACGCCGAGACGAGGAGGACCGAACGCCGTCGTCGAGAGCGGGACGCCCGCCGCGCGAATGCGATCGAAGGCGTTGCGGGCGTCGCGGGGAAGCAGGAGCCATGGGGCTCCGCGGGATCCATCATACGTCACCGCTGATGGCGGCGCTGTCCACTCGCGAATCGACGTCCGGTCATGCAGCGCCAGCACCACTCCGGTTGCCGGACCTGCATCGGCTCGGGCGACAACGAGCGATGGATATACCGCGGCGTCAAAGGTGTGTGTGGAGTTCGCGAGGTCTTCCAGCCGTTCGAGCCGCGTCGTGCGCAGGAGAAAGTCCCGGACGCCGCCTCCGGACAGCGAGCACCAAAGCTTCGACGGCACGAGCAGTGACAGCACGCCGTGCGGGCGCAGCAGATGCACCGACCGTTCAATGAAGAGAGCCGCGAGGTCGATTTGCGACGCGAACCCGGACGAGATCCCTGCCGCGGCTGCACCGTCGTGCCACGATGCGGCACGAAACACTTCGAAGCTCTGACGGAACCGGACACGCACCGCTGCCGGCACGCGGTGCAGGCGCACCCACGGTGGATTCCCGACGACGATGTCGAACCCACCCTGCACCTGCGCCGAGGCGAAAAAGGCGTGGAACGAGAAGGGAAGTGCAGCGCCATCCATGATCCGGCGCCGCAGCGCCGTGAGCTCGCGCACACGATTCCGAAGCGATATCGATGTGCGTCGCGAATCCGGCGTCACTCGGGAACGTTTCCCGAAGAGATCCGGGGAGCGCTGCGCGACCAGGAGTTCGCGACGCGCATGCTGCACCTGGACGAGATCGCGGTCGATCTGGGCGATCAGCCGGCGCCGCTCTTCACGATCCAGGACACTCTCGAGGTTGCGCTTGCGTTTGCCCGTTGCGCGCACGTATGCCGTGCGCAATCGCTCGAGCCGGGCGCTGCCCACCACCGCAACGCGGCCGTCGGCGAAGCCATGGCCACCCAGTGCGTCACCCACGCGGATGTTGCGATCGAGGTTTGGCAGGGGCGGCACCTTCATGGGATCGGCCTCCTCGCTCTCGATGACGACCGAAAGCCAGAGCCTTAGCTCACATAACCACACGGCCATGGGATTGAGATCGACCCCGAAGATGCTGGTGGCGAGCACGGCTCGGCGGAGCGACGCGGTCGTTCCGACATCGCCGAGCTCTCTGCGTCGCTCGGCGAGCCGCTCGAGCAGGTACACGAGGAACGCACCGGATCCGCACGCGGGATCGAGCACCCGAAGCGCAGTGATTTCCTCGAGCGTTGCGGCGGTGCAGGCCCGCAGCGCATGATCAGCGGCACGAGCGACGAGCGCATGCGGCGTGTAGAACACCCCCCCTGCCTTTCGCTCGGCGCTCGCCATGAGCGACTCGAAGGCGCGTCCGAGCATCTCGGGATCGACGGATGCCGCGGACCACGTCGCGCTGTCCTCACGCGCGACGAAACGGAAGCGCGCAAACAGATTGTCGAAAAGGTCGCCGAGCGACTCATCCGGAAACCGCCACGCCGATGTGCGCCGTTCCAGCGCGGAGCGGGCGAAGAGCCCGCCGTTCAGAAACGGGATCTGCCCAAGTGCACGTGCGCGGGTTGCGCGGTGGTGCACCGGAGTATTGAGGGTTCCGAAAAACAGCGGAAGCAGCACGCGCTGGTGATACTGACCACCGTTGCGCATGCACGCGTCGAATTGACGGGAGAGGAATGCGCGGTCCCCGTCCAGCCACCCCTTGGCTTCCAGGAACCGAAGGAAAAGCAGGCGAGAGAGCAGGAGCAGGCTGACGCCCCGCGCGTCCGCGGACGCAACCGCTGCTGGCGCCGTGGCTGCCAACGCCGTGATGCGTTGCTCGAGCGCGCGATAGAATCGGCGCGTCAGCGCATCACGGCCGAGGACTTCGCTCCCACGCGCGTGCCACAGGATGTCATCTGTTGCGGGGAGCGCCGAGAGCGCACAAAGCGTTTCCGCGTCAGAATCGACGACGTGGTCCGGCTGCCACAGGAATGACGCAACGCGCGGCCCACTCTCCGCGGCGAGCGCGAAGACGCCCGCTTCCGTTCCATCGCCATTGGTGGCGGCAACGAACCAGAGCACGTGCGGCGCCCGTGAAACGAGTCGACGGAGCGAAGGCTGGATCAGGTCCCGCAGGGAAGCGGTCTGGCGAAACTGGAGGACCAGCACGCGCACCTGGCCGGCTGCTGCGCCAAGTGATGTGTGCTCGGCGTCCAGGCCAAGCGCGTCGACCGTCGCGGCCTCCAACGGGTCTGCCTGCTCACACAAGCCAGCAGCGCGCGCAACGGCGATCAGTCCCGCGGGCGTGGTTGCCTCGGACAGAATAGCGGCGGCGGTGCGCATCGTGAGCACCTGCCGATGCTATGGTCGATGATGCGCAGGACCGCCACCACTTTCGCGCAGCCCTGCCCAAAAACGACGAGGCGCCCGGCAGTGCCGGACGCCTCGGTGCTGCTATGTGAGCGACGACGGACTAACGATTGCTCTGCGAGCCACCGGATCCACTGGTGTTCCCGGACCGACCGGACTGCTGGTCGCCGGTATTACGTCCGCTCTGTCCATCGCCCTGTTGGGAGCCGAGCCCGCTGCCCGAACCACTCCCCGATCCGGAGCCACTGCGGCCCTGTTCACTGATGCCGCCGAGCTCGTCGCCACTCGTCTGCGAGCGATCACGATCGCTTTGCGATTCGCGATTCGAACCCGTGCCGCTCTGGCTGCGATCACCGCTCGAGCCGCGATCACTTCCGGAGCCGCTCATTCCGCTGTTACGGTCGCGTCCGAGATCGGGATTCTCGATCGAGTCATTGGAGCCGTTGCTGCCGCCGAGGTTGTTGTTACGATCCGCCATCGTGTCCTCCTACTAAGTTGGGCATTCAACGCGCGAACGCGCGCACGCCGGCTATCGGGCAGGAGCAATGCCACCGCGTGCGCTCCCGTGCGATTGACCGCTTCAGTCTGCCTTCATACGTTGCCGCCCTTCATGCGACCCTACCCGTCCGTCAAGCCAGGAGCCCGTGTCGCGCTTATTGCGCCTGCGGGACCACTCTCATTGCCAGCGGACATCGAACGCGCCACAGCCAATGCAAAGGTGCTGGGCTGGGAGCCGGTCATCGGCGATCACGCGCGTGAGAAGCACAACTATTTCGCCGGCCACGACGACGAACGTCTGTCGGATCTGAACGACGCGCTTCGGGACGATAGCATCGACGTCGTGTGGTGCCTGCGTGGCGGGTATGGCGCAATGCGGCTGCTCGAAGGGGTGGACTACGCCGCGCTGCGCGATCAGCCGAAGGTCATCATCGGCTATTCCGACATCACTGCCTTTCATTGCGCGATCGCCACGCGCTGCGGGCTGTCGAGCATCCACGGGCCCACGGCGCGCAGCAAGCTCACGCCCTTCAGCGAACGCTCCCTGCGCGCGGCGGTCCTGCGCACCGAGAATCCGTGTGGCGTTGCGTCACGGGCGAAAACACTCGTGGGTGGGCGCGCACGCGGCCATCTCGTCGGAGGAAACCTCGCACTGCTCGCCGCGCTGCATGGCACCCCATATCAACCACGGTACGACGGAAGCATCCTCGTGCTCGAGGACGTGAACGAAGCGCCGTACCGGATCGAGCGGATGCTGCTGCAGTTGCGGCTGTCCGGGGCATTGCAATCGTGCGCCGGGATCGCCTTCGGTGCGTTCACCAACACCGGGGAAAAGGATTCCGGCCTGGGCGGTTCACGGAGCCTCGCGGCTGTCCTGCAGGAAGCAGCGGACATTGCCGGGGTGCCTACCTTGAGCAACATCCCGATGGGCCACATCGACGATCAGTGGAGCATTCCGCTGGGGATGGAAGCCGAGCTCGATGCGGACGCCAAGTCCATAACCGTGATGATGGAATGAAGACCTACGAGGAATTGCTCGCTGACGCGAAATCGCGCGTGCAGGAGATGGGAGTGAAAGACGCCATGGCATTGCGGCACACGACGGGAGATACCGTCTTCCTGGATGTCCGCGACCCCCAGGAATACAACCTCGGCAAAATTCCGGGCGCGATCACAATCTCGCGGGGGAACCTGGAGAAAAACGTGGAGGCGCATGTGCCACGCGAAAAGACTGTCGTCATCTACTGCGCCAACGGCAATCGATCGGCATTGGCCGCGGATACGTTGCGCACGATGGGATACGAACACGTTCGATCCCTCCGCGAGGGATTCAGTGGCTGGGTGGCGGAAGGCGGGGACGTTGAGTAACGCGGAATGACACTCGACGTTCTCCTGGCGCATCCGGATATCGCGAAGCTCGCACAGGCCCTCGAGGCGAATCCGGGGCGCGTGATCGAGCCCGAACAGCCCATGCGCCGGGCGGCGATCGCTCTCGTCCTGCGGATGGGTGAGACGGCCGAGCCCGAGCTGCTGATGATCAAGCGTGCCGAGGTCGAGCGCGATCCCTGGAGCGGACACGTCGCCTGTCCCGGCGGTCGGATGGAGCCCGGCGACATCGATCTCGCGCAGACGGCAGTGCGGGAGACGTGGGAAGAAACCGGCATCGAGCTTTCGCGGGTGGGTCGGCTGCTTGGGACGCTCGACGATATCAGCCCGCGGACGCCAGTACTCCCCCCGATCATCATCCGCCCATTCGTCGCGGTCGTTCCCTCCGACATCGAGATCGGCCAGAGTCAGGAGGTAGCCGCCGCCTTCTGGGTTCCGCTGTCCGCCCTGCGGGAACGCGCCGCGTGGGGGATCGGGACCGTGAACGTGCGAGGGGTCCCGCGTGAGGTGACCACATTTACCCACGGCGGCTACACCGTCTGGGGACTCACTGAACGGGTCCTGAAGCAACTCCTCGAACGCATGGATTAATCGGATCTTGCGGTCGTGCGGGTGGGTCCATAAGTTAGGTGACCCTAACTTTGGATTTAGTCTGATTCATGGCGCACCCAGAGATTGACTCACCCGCTGCTGTGCCGTCCACGCCTGTTGCTGAACCGGGCTGGAGGCACGCGCGGCTCGCACCGAGCCTGGCGGAGTCGTACCGCACTGTTCCCGTGGCGCACGCGACGTGGTGGCGCAAGATGTTCGCGTTCGCGGGTCCGGGTTATCTGGTGGCCGTGGGCTACATGGATCCCGGCAACTGGGCCACCGATCTGGCTGGTGGTTCGGCGTTCGGGTATACGCTCCTGAGCGTGATCCTGCTCTCCAACCTGATGGCCATCCTGCTGCAGGGATTGTCCGCAAAGCTGGGGATCGCCACTGGCCGCGACCTCGCCCAGGCGTGCCGCGATCACTATGGCAGGAAGACGAACTTTGCGCTCTGGGTGCTCTGCGAGATCGCCATCGCGGCCTGTGATCTCGCGGAAGTCATCGGCGCCGCCATCGCGCTCAACCTGTTGTTCGGTATTCCCCTCGTGTGGGGTGTCGCGATCACCGCAATCGATGTCATGCTCGTGCTGTACCTCCAGAACAAGGGCTTCCGGCTACTCGAGGCCCTGGTCATCGCGTTGATCGCGACGATCGGCGTCTGCTTCCTCTTCGAGATCCTCCTGTCAAAGCCGGATGTCGCCGGGGTGTTCGCGGGTTTCCTGCCATCCCCGCAGATCCTGCAAAATCCCACGATGCTCTACATCGCCATTGGCATCCTCGGCGCGACGGTAATGCCGCACAACCTGTATCTGCATTCATCCATTGTGCAGACGCGCAAGTACGAGCAGACAAGTGAGGGGAAGCGGGAAGCATTCAAGTTTGCATTCATCGACTCGACATTCGCCCTGAGCTTCGCGCTGTTCATCAACGCAGCCATCCTCATCGTCGCGGCCGCGACCTTCCATACCAGCGGACGCACGGAAGTCGCCGAGATCCAGGACGCATATCAGCTGCTCACCCCACTGCTCGGCGCGGGTGCGAGCACGGTGTTCGCGCTCGCGCTGCTCGCATCGGGGCTGAACTCCACCCTGACGGGGACGCTGGCGGGACAGATCGTCATGGAAGGCTTCCTGAACATCCGGCTGCGTCCATGGCTGCGTCGGCTGATCACGCGGGCGATTGCGATTGTCCCGGCCATCATCGTGACTATTATCTACGGCGAGAGTGGTACGGCCCAACTGCTGATTCTCAGCCAGGTCATCCTCAGTCTCCAACTGTCGTTCGCCGTCTTTCCGCTCGTGATGTTCACGTCGGACAAGGCGAAGATGGGTGAGTTCGTGAATCCCCTCTGGGTGAAGGTGCTTGCCTATACGATCGCCTTCATCATCGGTGGCCTGAACGCGTGGCTGCTGTTCCAGACTTTGCGAGGTTGGTTGACATGACCTACAAGCGCATCCTCGTCCCGGTCGAGAACTCGCCGTACGACACGGCCATCCTCGAGCATGTGCGCGACCTCGCGAAGCTGTGCGGCGCCTCTGTCGTACTGATCCACGTGGCCGATGGCTTTGCCGCACGCAACGTGAAGCAGCTGCAGCTGCGCGAATCCGAAGAAATGCGGCTGGACCTCCAGTACATCGAAGAGCTCACGGCGCAGATGCAACGCGATGGCATTCCAGCGGACAGCGTGCTCGCGGCGGGCGAGCCCTCGCGTGAGATTGCCGAAGCCGCGGAGCGGGAGCACTGCGACCTCATTGCGATGTCGACGCACGGGCACCGGTTCGTCAAGGACCTGCTCTATGGAAGCGTGGCGAACGAAGTGCGACATATCTCCGACGTGCCCGTGCTCCTCGTGCGCGGCGGTCCGGAAGCGGATGCCCGACGACACGAACGCGCACGGCGTGGAGCGACGCCAACGTGAGTCCGTCGCGCGCATCGAAGGCACCCGAACTCACCGGACCGGTCGAGGATTATCTCAAGGCCATCTACGAACTGGAGCGCACGGGCCAGGCGGCGGAAACGAACGCGATCGCCAAGGCGCTGAGCATCGCGCCCGCGTCCGTCAGCGGCATGGTCCGCCGACTGGCGGAACAGGGGCTGATCAGCCACGAACGGTACCGCGGCGCGCGGCTCACGGCGGCTGGCCGGCGCGCAGCACTGAAGACACTGCGTCGTCATCGCGTCATCGAGGCGTACCTCACGACCGCGCTGGGCTATTCGTGGGACCGCGTCCACGATGAAGCCGAGCGTCTGGAGCACGCGGCGTCCGATGAGCTGATCGACCGGATGGCCGCCGCCATTGGCGAGCCCGAGACCGATCCGCACGGTGCGCCAATTCCTACGCGGGAAGGCACGCTTCGCGAACGATCGCTGGTGACGCTCGCGTCGCTGGAGCCGGGAAACGCTGCACGCGTGGAGCGCGTGAGCGATCGCAATGCGGAGCGGCTGCGCTACCTCGCCGAGCTCGGCATCGTGCCGGGAATCGTGGTGCAGGTGGTGGCGCGGGAGCCGTTTGGCGGTCCGATCGCGCTGCGTGTCGCCGACTTGCCGCGGACAATCGGGCCCGAGCTCGCGTCGCAAATCCTGGTCGCCCCCACGCCCGCGCCACGCAACTGAACGGCGGCGCGCTCCTTGCGCGCACAGCAGTACCGCGACGTGCGGGGTTCACGGGAGACGACGGTGGCGCACAGGGTACCAATAGATCCCGACAAAGGGATTCCTGATCTCGTCGGACAGCTGGCGACGGATTCGAAACAGCTGCTGCAACACGAGCTTCGGCTCGCGAAGCTCGAGACGAAGGAGAGCATCGGCCGCGCGAGCCGGGGCGGACTATGGATGATCGTCGCCTTCGCGTTTCTGATCGTCACGGCGGTTGCATTCACCTTGTTTCTTGCCACGCTCATGGGTCGGCTGGCGAACGACAATTACTGGGTCGGCGCGCTCGTGACGGGGGCGCTGGAGGTCGTCGTCGGATTCCTGCTCGTGCGACGCGGATTGCATGATTTCGCGCAGGCGCTCTTCTCCATGCCGGAGACGCGCGCGTCGATTACACTCGCCGACGGTTAGCGCGGGATTCGACGAGAGCGCGTCCGGTCCACCAGCCGCCGATCGCGCCCGCGACTCCGCCAAGCACCACGCCCATCGGGCCAGCGGTCATCCCGATTGCAGCGCCGGCGAGCGCGCCAAGGATGCCGCCCGCCGCCTGGGCGATATGATCGGCTTTGCCTGGCCCGGTATTCTCGTCTGCCATGGTGTTCAGGGTGGCAAGTTGGACGCCAGCATCGTACGCTCGCACGAGCCGCCGGCGGCGGATCCCTGCGTCGCTTGACAGCGCAGTACCAACCACACCGATTGGAGAATGCCAGCGCCTGTCCGCATCGGCACCCAGGGGTGGAACTACGACGCGTGGATCGGGCCCTTTTACCCGGATGGCACCCGTGCCGTCGATTTCCTGTCGACCTACGCACGCGCATTCGACACCGTAGAGGTGGATTCGACGTTTTACGCCGTACCGCCATCGAAGACCATCCGCGGATGGGCGCAACGCACTCCACCGGGATTTGTGTTCGCGCTCAAGATGCCCCAGGAAATCACCCACGAGCGGCGCTTTCGCGACGCGCAGGAGGTCGCGGCGGAATTCTTTGACCGCGCGCGCGAGCTCGGAGACAAACTCGGTCCGGTGCTCATCCAGCTCGGTCCCGACTTTCGGCCGGTGGAACTTCCCGCGCTCGCACAGTTCCTTCCGGCACTGCCCAGCGATATTGCGTTTGCGATCGAATTCCGCGACCGCGGATGGATTCACGATGGCATGATCGCCCTGCTGTCGGAACACAACGTGGCCCTGGCACTCACGGACGCGCGATGGATTCCGCGCAAGCAGATGCTGGCCCTCGCGCAGCGCCCGACCGCGGATTTCGTCTACATCCGATGGATGGGCGCCGATCGCGAGATAGTAGATTATTCACGGATCCAGATCGACCGC
>DASPMP010000265.1:0-7041 GCA_035626995.1 Gemmatimonadaceae bacterium | reverse complement strand
GGACTTGCTCTACCGCTTCATGGACGAGAAGGCATACGTCGGCGTCCGCGCGAACACCGTGAATGGCAAGCTCGCCGGGATGGTCGACAAGGTGAGTTCGGACCGCAACGCTCTCGCCGCAGGCTGGTACGTCACGCCGGTGCTGCTCATGAAGGGCGAGTACATGCAGCAGCGGTACTATCGCTTCCCGACCACCGACATCCGTAACGGTGGGAAGATCCAGGGCTTCGTAGTCGAAGGAGTGGTGAGCTTCTAGCCGACCTGACGGGTCAACACTCTCGATTCAACGCGGTCCTGAAGTACGAGCCCCCCGGCGCCTCTGACGCCGGGGGGCTCGGCGCTTGGAATGATTTGGTTGCTTGTCTGCGTGTCAGCTTGTCCGCTTCTCCAATCACTTCGACGAGCGGAGACACGGACAAGCCGACAACCGGTCGTCAGCGCTCACTCTCTCGCCACCGGTATCGTAAAGCTGAACGTCGACCCCTTGCCGTCGATGCTTTCCGCCGACATCTGGCCGCCGTGCGCGGTAATGATACCACGGGCGATGGGCAGGCCAAGTCCCGCACCGCGTGAACGAATTGTCGAGTGCTGGTTCTGCCAGAAGCGATCGAACACGAACGGCAGGTGCTCCGCGCTGATCCCCATCCCTGTGTCCGCCACGGAGACGCGAACCACGTCGCCATCATGCGTTGCGACCACACGTATCCGGCCGCCACTTGGCGTGAACTTGATGGAGTTCCCGACGAGGTTGGACAACACCTGGCCGATGCGCTCGGGGTCCGCGTTCACCGTCGGCAGCGTCGATGGAAGATCAATCGCGAGTGTATGCCCCGCGTCTTCGACCAGCGGACGCAGCGTGCGGAGCGCCCCTTCGAGCAGCGCGACGGTCGTCACCGGCTGCAGGTCCACCGACAGTCGTCCTTCCTCGACGCGCGTGATGTCGAGGAGGTCCTCGATCAACCGGTCCATCTGAATTGCGGCGTCGCGGATCAACGCGACGGCCTCCTTCGCCTCGGATCTGAGCGCCTCCTCGCCATCACCGGTCAGCAGCACCTGGGATAGCATCTTCACCGCGCTGACTGGATTCCGGAGATCGTGTGCGACAACGCCGACCGTGTCATCCCGGGCGCGCACAGCGCGTTGCAGTCGCTTGTGCAGCTCGACCTGCTCGGTGATGTCCCGAAGGACCACGGAGAATACCGCCGTGTCTCCCATCGTCACCTTGGCGATCGCCGCCTCCGCCGGGAATTCCTCGCCGTTCTTGCGGAGTCCGGAGATTTCCTGACGTTGTCCCATCTTCCGTGCGCGGTCCGGTGACTTCGCGAACCGCTCCATGTGCACTCGATGGATTTCGCGAATGCGCTCGGGGAGCAGGATCTCCAGCGGCTGCCCGATTGCCTCCTCAGCTGTCCAGCCAAAGATCTGCGCGGCGCCGTCGTTGAACAGCGTGATGCGCTGTTCCGCATCAGTGCAGATGATGGCATCGGCGGCGATGCCGATGATGTCAGCGAGCAGGAATTCCGTGAGGCGGCGGGACTCGGCGTTCGCTCCCGATCTGGGTGGCATATGCGCCCGTCAGGGTTCGTCGTACGTGGTGGGGAATTCCCCTACAAACGCGTGGTGGGATTCGTACGGTAAACCGTCCAACCCCCGACGCAAGCGGAAGTTAGCCGGTCGTAGCTTCACCCCACGACCCACACTTCCGACTACCATGACGACTTCAAGACGTGTATTCCTGAAAAATTCCGCCGTGGCTGCCGCTGCCGTGGCTGCGCTCGGCGCATGCGATACAGATAGCAATACCCCGACGCCACAAGGAGCACAGGGCGCGAAGGGGCCTCCGACGGGCGGGACGATGGGCCCGCACGACACAGGCGCGAAGGTCTCGACAGCCGGTGGCGCCGTTGCGCAGACGCCTGCCGAACGCATGGACGCAATGCATGAAGCCGGCGTGAAGGCGTTTCCCGCCGCCACCGAGGGCAAGGGAAACCAGGTGCTCGCGCCGCGCATGGATGGCAACGTCAAGGTCTACGATCTCACCTGCAAGGTCGTGCAGTGGGAAACCGAGCCTGGAAAAAAGGTGACGGCGTGGACCTACAATGGCGTCATCCCCGGTCCGCAGATTCGCTGCCGGGAAGGGGACCGCGTGCGCATCAACGTGAAGAATGAGCTCGCCGAATCCACGGCGGTGCACTTTCACGGCCTCGAGGTGCCGAATAACCAGGACGGCGTTCCGTTTCTCACGCAGCCCCCGATCAAGCCGGGTGCGACATACACGTACGAATTCACAGTGCCGAATCCCGGCTCGCACATGTATCACTCGCATCACAATGCAGCGAAGCAGGTGGGGCTGGGCCTCCTCGGCGCATTTGTGGTCGAACCGAAGCGCAAGGCGGCATATGACACTGCGGACGTGGACTACGTGATGATCCTGAATGACGGCGCGCACGGGTATACGCTGAACGGCAAGAGCTTTCCGGCGACCGAGCCAATCGTCGTCAATCGCGGTCAGACGCTGCGCGTCCGGTACATGAACGAGGGGATGATGATCCACCCAATGCACCTCCACGGCATGCACATGCGCATCGTGGAGAAGGACGGCTGGCCGCTCGAAGGCGCGTCGTTCCGCTGCGATACGATCAACATCGCACCCGGCGAGCGCTGGGACGCGATCATCAACTGCAACAACCCCGGCACCTGGGCCTTCCACTGTCACATCCTGCCGCACGCCGAGTCCGAGCATGGCATGTTCGGGATGGTGACGGCGCTGATCGTGAAATGACAACGATGGCGCTGTCGAACCTGCCCGCGCAGGTCCTGCGCGTTCCGCTGCTCTTCAAGCTGCTGGGCGCGAACGCCCTGCTCGTGGCGGGCGCGGTGATTGCGCACTACCTGTTCCCCGGGACCTCCACGGCACTGGAGATCTCAGGGTTCCTGGTGGCGAGCTTCGCCCTCACGGGTTGGCTCGTCTGGGTCGCATTGCGCCCCATCGCGTCACTGGAAGAAACGGCGTCTCGCGTGTCCCGCGGTGATTACAGCGCCCGGGTGCCCCCGTCGCGCATCGCGGATCGCGACATCGTTCGACTCACCGGCACCGTGAACAAGCTGCTCGATCGGGTGGAAGCAGATCGCGCCCGGATTCATTATCTCGCGGGGCGGGGCGCTCGCGCGCGGGAGATCGAGCGGGAAAGCGTCGCGCGGGAACTGCGGGAATCGTTTGCGCAGACACTGTCGGGTATCACGATGCAGCTGGCTGCGGCGCAGCACGAAGCGGTGCGACCGTCGGTTGCGGAGAACATCCAGCAGAGCCGGACCATGCTTCAGGAACTGACGGACGAGATGCGGAGCGTCGCCGAGACGTTATATCCCGGAACGCTTTCGGAATTCGGGCTGCTGAACGCCATCGAAGCCCTGGCGCGCCGAGTGTCCCGTCGTTCGCGGATCGAGGTGGATGTGGATGCCGACGCACGGCTGGCGCCGATGTCCGCACGCGCCGCCAGTGCCCTGTACCGCGTAGCGGAAGAGGCGTTGCGCAACATCGAGCAGCACGCGCTGGCGCGGAATGCGCAGATCCGGCTGATGTCGAATGGTCTCGTCACCCTGACCATCGAGGACGACGGGCGGGGAATCGACATGAAGGAGAACGACCCCCTGCAGGCCGGGCTTGGCTTGTTTTCGGCACGGGCGGTGCTCGCCCTCTCGGGAGGAGAGCTTCAGATTTCGAGCGGACCGGGACTTGGGACGCAGGTGATCGCCCGCGTTCCGTCGGGCCTTACGCAAACCGAAGAGAATCATGGCAAGTGACATCATCCGGGTCGTGCTGGCCGACGATCATACGGTCGTTCGCGCGGGGCTCAAGGCGGTGCTTGGCTCCGCGAAGGACATTCAGGTCATCGGCGAGGTCGGGAACGGCCGCGACGCGGTCGCGATGGTCGAGCGGATGAAGCCTGATGTCCTGGTGATGGACCTGTCGATGGAACCCATGGATGGTGCGGAAGCCACAAAGCAGCTCGTCGCGTCCGGTACGGCGACCAGGATCCTGATCCTGACGATGCATTCGCCAGACGAAGCGCTGATACCCCTCCTCGAATCCGGCGCGAGCGGATTCCTGCAGAAGAGTGCGGCAGACCGGGAGCTCGTGGACGCCGTGCGTGCGGTGGCGCATGGCGACACATACATCCAGCCATCGGCTGCGCGCGTGCTGGCCGGTGGATTCCGCAAGCGCTCCGAGCATTCCGACGAACGGTCGAAGTTCGAGAAGCTCACTGAGCGCGAGCGGGACGTCCTTCGCTACGTTGCCAGTGGATTCACCGCGCCGGAAATCGGTGAGAAATTGTTCATCAGCCCGAAGACGGTTGACACCTACAAGCAGCGCATCACGGAGAAGCTGGGGCTCGCGCACCGCTCGGAGTACGTGCAGTTTGCGCTGAAGCTGGGGCTGCTGAAGGAGTAGCTGGTAGCGTTCCCGGATCGCCGCCGGCCAGCGCGATCTGTCCACGCCGGGCGTAGTCGATGGCGCGCGCGAGCACGCGTGCCGCCTCCTGGTCCGCGTGAAAGCCCATCGAGTTTTCCGCTTCGATGAAGTCCGTGAGGAACTGGGCCTTGCGCTGGTAATCGCGCGCGACGCGAATCGGCGCCTGGGTACTGTCCTGGCGAACCGCGGCGGCGATGTCGGTGGTCAGCTTGAGCACGGCGTCCATGGCGATGTTGCGCAGCTCGAAGGTGCGGTCCTGGATCGTGCGGACGCGCTCGCGCAGGTCGTCCTCCGCCCATTTGTGACAGGTCTGGCAGGCCTTGTTGATGTTCAGCACCGGGCTGCGCACCCAATGATCGCTGATCTTCATCGCACCGACGCGCTCGTACGGCATGTGGCAATCGGCGCACGCCACGCCCGATTTCGCGTGGATTCCCTGGTTGTACAGCTCGAACTCCGGGTGCTGCGCCTTGAGCACGCGCGCGCCGCTGATGGAATGCGTCCAGTCCGCGTGTCCCGTGGAATCGTGGAATGCGAGGATGCTGTCAGCGGAGAGACCCTTTCCCCAGGGGTATTCGAGCGTCTTCTCCTTCCCCTTGAAGTAGTACTCCACGTGACATTGTCCGCAGACGTAGGTGCGCATCTCCTGACGGGTCGCATGCTCGTTGACCTCGAAGTTCGCGACCCCTTGTCCCACCTTCACCGCACGGATGGCCGCCATGAACGCCGGTCGCGTGACCCGCAGTTCCAGGGTCCTGGGATCATGGCAGTCGATGCATGCCACCGGGTGCCGCACGTTCTGCCTGGCCTCGGCGTACGGCATCGCGTTGATGCGCGCAAAGCCTGCGAGGGGATCGCCGTTCCCGAGCCGGCGATACGCGACATACATGGACGCATGGCAGTTGAGGCATGTCCCCGGCTGCTGCGTCACGATCTGCCGCTCGGTGAACTCCTGGTCCGCCAGCATGTGCGCATGGCCACGCTCTTCGCGGAAGTCATGCGCGAAGGCGTATCCGGACCAGAATTGCTTCAGCCGTGGGTCCTCTTCCAGTCGTGATTGCGCCACGATGGACCGGGGATCAGCCTCACTGGGCGTATGCGGAAGCGCTTCGCTCCCCCCATAGCGCGTGCGTGACTGGTCCACAGTTCGGAGGTATGCGTCGTATTGCAGCGGGAAGTTCTTCCCCCAGATCGCCGGGTCGGCGGTGGTATCGCTGAGCTCGACCACTCGGTAGAACGGGTTCCGCGCTTCCTGCTTGCGCTGGAAGATGTTGGTGAGCAGGAGGGCAATTCCCACCGCCGCGATCGCGGTGATAGCGGCAACTCCTGCAAGAAAGCCGAGGCCGAGGCCGAGGCGTCGTCGCGACGGCGCGGGTTCCGGTGCGTGTTCCGGTGCGTGTGGTGTCGTCATGGGTGATCAGTCTCAGCGAACGAGGTGGCCGACATACCGATGGCAACGGACGCAATCCGCGCGCTCAGCGTCCTTCGCATTCGGGTGATCGATCGCTTCCACAATCGGTGCGTGGCAGTAGCGGCACGCGTCCGCCGTCACTCCCTTGTTCCCGGACGTGATCCTAAGCGGATCGGGATAGTTGCCGCTCGTGAAGTAGAAGGAATGCCAGAAGCCGTTCCTTGCTTTCACGGTGTACTTCCCCACGAGGTCGTGGGGAGTGTGGCAGTCATTACATGTCGCCACGTTCCGGTGCGAAGACTTGTGCCATGCGTCGAAATGCTCGCGCATGATGTGGCAGTTTGCGCAGGCCGACGGATCGTTCGACAGGTACGAATAGCCTCGCGCGTACACGAATGTGAATGCACCGAGGCCAGCGGCAAGCCCAAGTGTCAGCGCTAGTATGATGGCAATACGACCGCTGGTGAAGAATCGGGCCATGGCGCGTTTCGCGGGTTCAAGTTGCGGGCCACAAACTGATCGCGTCGAGCGGATGCATTGCTAGATTCCCCGTGTGACGACAGGCGACGCTGACTTCATCCACCGCTGGCTACCGGCCGCGGACGCACGGAACGCGTTGACGGTGCTGGTGCTGCATGGGACCGGTGGGGACGAGAACGATCTTGTCCCGCTCGCGCAAGAGCTTCTCCCCTCCGCGTCGATCCTGAGCCCACGTGGGAAGGTGACCGAGAATGGAGCCGCGCGCTTCTTCCGGCGACTGGCGGAAGGGGTGTTCGACCTCGAGGACCTCGCCGTGCGCACTGACGAGCTCACGGCGTTCCTCGATGATGCCTCGACGAAGTACGGTTTCGATCGCGAGAAGGTCTGTGCGCTGGGATTCTCCAACGGTGCGAACATCGCCGCAAGCATGCTGTTGCGTCGCGGTGCGCAGCTAAAGGGAGCCACTCTCCTCAGTCCGATGCTCCCATTCGAGCCGGACGTATTTCCGGATCTCTCGAAAGTCTCGGTGTTTGTCGGAGCAGGGCTCGCGGACACGATGATCCCGCCTGACCGTGCCCGCGCGTTGGTGGATGCCCTGCGGCGGTCAGGCGCGAACGTCACCGACTACTGGCACCCGGGTGGCCACACCATCACCCACGAAGAGCTGCGGTCGGTG
>DASPMP010000264.1:0-14069 GCA_035626995.1 Gemmatimonadaceae bacterium | reverse complement strand
CGCCGGCAAGAGCACCGCGATCAAGATCCTGCTTGGCCTCCTCGAGCCGACATCCGGTCGGGCACTCGTGCTCGGTCTCGATGCGGCGCAGAGTATCAGCGCGCGCGCACGCGTCGGGTACATGCCGGAACACGATTGCCTGCCGACGCATGTCAGCGCGGCCGAATTCCTCACGCACATGGCCGAGGTGAGTGGATTGCCGCCGAACATGGCGCGCAGCCGTGCCGCGGATACCCTGCGCCATGTCGGCCTGTTCGAGGAGCGCTATCGCGCGATCGGCGGCTACTCCACCGGGATGAAGCAGCGGGTCAAGCTGGGGCAAGCGCTGGTGCACGATCCGGCGTTCGTCTTTCTCGATGAACCGACCGCGGGACTTGATCCAGCAGGTCGTGAAGAGATGCTCACGCTCATCCGCAAGACGCATCGGGAGTTCGGGATCAGCGTCCTGTTTTCGTCGCACCTGATGGCGGATATCGAACGCACCTGCGACCGGATCATCGTCCTGCAGGGAGGCCGCCTCGTGCAGGCGGGCGAAGTGACGCAATTCACTCGCGAGACTCAGACGGTGTTCATCGAAGTGGATACGAACCGGGAGGCACTTGTGGCGGCACTCGAGCGGCGTGGCGTCGCGGTGCTCACCGAGCGCACGGGACTCACCATCGAAGGCCCGGACGAATCCGTGTATGATCATGTCCGGGACGCACTCGTCGAGAGCGAAGCACCCCTGCGTCGGCTGGCGCCTCGAAAGCGCGCCCTCACCGAGCTGTTCGAGCGGGACGGTGCGGCATGACGGGCGGAACCGTCTTCGACATCGGATATCAGCGGTACACCGGTGTGCGCGAGGGACGCGGCCGTGCCCGGCGCGCCGTCTTCAAGGACTCCGTGCGCACGGCGCTGGGTTTCGGCCGCGGCGCCAAGGCGAAGGTGCTTCCCTGGTTTTTCATAGGGGTACTGAGCGCGATCGGGCTCGTGATGGCCATCGTCGCGGGCGCGGCGAATCGGCTGGGTGGCCCCGGAACAGCGGAGCGCGCCGGCCTGCCATCGCATGTCGATTTCTACGGCGCAGCGTCGATCATCATGTTCGTGTTCGCGGCCGTGGTCGCGCCCGAGTTGCTGTGTCGCGATCGGCGGGAAGGGGTCATCAACCTGTACCTCGTCCGACCGTTGACCGGGACCGACTACATCGCGGCGCGATGGCTGGCGTTCTTCCTCGTCATGCTCGCCGCGGCGTGGGCACCACAGTTCATTCTGTTCCTCGGGCTTTCGATGGGGGATGCCGCACCGCTCGTCTACCTGAAGAATCACTGGCTCGATGTCCCGCGATTCATGCTCTCGGGAGTCGCGATGGCGGCGTTCCTGACGACCCTCGCGATGCTCACCGCTTCCTTCACCACACGACGGGCATACGCATCAGTGTTCCTCGTCGGCCTGGTGGTCATTTCGTCGCCATTCACGGTCGGCCTCGCCGAAGAGATGGAAGGGATGGCGGCACAGTGGGTGTCGATGTTCACCATCACGAATATCCCGATGCACGTGAACGATGTCATCTTCGGGAAGTTCAGCGAGATGACCGAGGAGGTTCCTGCCCGACTTTTCGCCAACTGGATCAAGGTGACCTGGTGCATCGCCTGGACGGCGATTCCCGGCGCGCTGCTCTGGAGCCGCTACCGGAAACTGACGCCATGAGCGCCACATCAGCGCCGGTGATTCGCGTGCAGAGCGTTTCACGGTGGTTCGGAAGTGTCGTCGCGGTCAGCGAAGTCAGCTTCGACATCATGCCCGGGATCACCGGGCTCCTGGGCCCGAACGGCGCCGGCAAGACCACGCTGTTGCGGATGATCACCGGCCTGGCCGAGACATCCAGTGGCACGGTGTCGGTGTTCGGTCAGCCTGTGCGTGACAACCCGCCGCTCTATCGGCGCATCGGCGTGATGTCTGAACACGAGACGGTCTACGGCTTCATGAAGGGCCGCGAGTTCGTCACGATGATGGGGGAACTGCGTGGGGTCCCGAACGTGGAGGCCGCGGCGGATCGCGCCATCGCACTCGTGGACATGGCGGATACGCAGCATCGGGCCATGGACACGTATTCACGCGGCATGCGTCAGCGCATGCGGCTGGCCGCCACGCTCGTGCACGATCCCGAGATCCTCATCCTGGACGAGCCGCTCAATGGGGCAGATCCGCGACAGCGTGTCCACTTCAAGCGCCTGCTGCAGCAGCTTGCGGCAGATGGGCGGACGATCGTGCTGTCCTCGCACATCCTCGAGGAAGTCGAGGAGTTGGCCGAAACCGTGCTGCTCATCATCAACGGCAAGCTCGCCGCCTCCGGAGGCTTTCGCGCCATCCGGGCTGCCTTGAACCAGCGGCCGTACCATGTTCGGGTGCTGTGCGACGCGCCGCGTGCGCTCGCGGCACGGGTCGTAGGATTGCCATCGGTGGACGCGGTCCATGTGGATCCGGATGGCGCCCTGATCATTCTCAGCCGCAACGTCCTGGACCTGCAGGTCGAGCTTCCACGCCTGGCGCGCACCGCATCCATTCGGCTGCTGCGGGTGGAGCCGCTCGATGATTCCCTCGAGAGCGTGTTCGGATACCTGGTGGAGCAATAGCGATGATGTCCGTGTATCGTCTCACGCTCCGCCAGCTTTCCGGAAAGTGGCGCCTCATCATCATGGCGGTGCTCGCGTCGCTCCCGGTGATCATCACGCTGCTCATGCTCCGCGACGACGATGCGCCGTCGGTGGGGGACTTCGAAACCGCGATCCTCAGCGCCATGCTCGCGGGCGCCATTGCGCCCCTCGTCGTGCTCGCCATCGCGGGAGCCGCATTCGGAAATGAAGTCGAGGACCGCACCCTTGCGAATCTCACACTGTCGCCGATCCCTCGTTGGAAGATTGCATTGCCGAAGCTGCTGGCGACCATCACGGTGGCGGCGCCATTCATCGCGCTCAGCGCGTTGGTCACTGCGCATTTTGCTTTCCTCGCTGACAGCACTGCGACGATCGCGGTAACGGTGTCCGCGCTGGTGGTCGTTGCCCTCTACGCGGCGGCGTTCGTGTGGCTCGGGCTTGTGAGTACTCAGGCGATCGGCGTCGGACTGCTGTACATCGTGCTCTGGGAAGGGTTCTTCTCGGGGTTCGTGTCCGGCGTGCGCCTGCTCAGCATCCGGCATTACGCCATCGCCATCATGCACGGGATTGATCCGCGGCGGTTTGCCGCCGGCGATCATCTCCCGCTCTCCGCGGCGATCGCGCTCTGCCTGCTCGTAATCGGGGGGTTTCTGTTTCTTTCCGTCCGCCGGCTCCGCCGCATGGACGTCCCCTGACTCGTGCGCTGAGAGCGCCGGAGAGAGAGTGCGCCATAGCATCTTGAAAACCCTTCAATCCTGAGTGGCGCTACTTCCAGGAATTGTATACTGTTGCGCATGACCTCTCGATGGGGACCCGCACCAGGTCTCGTCGCCATCCTCTGCGCATTGGGTGTCGGAACCGCCTCGGCACAGGAGGCCGCGACAATCGAAGGGCGGGTCCAGGACGCAGCAACTGCCCGGCCCTTGCAGGGCGCCATCGTGACGCTGCGGCCGCAACAGGGAATCCCGCAGTCAACTCGAACGGACGAGATGGGCAGGTTCTCATTCTCGCAGGTTGCGGGCGTTACCTACTCGCTCGGCGTCCAACGACTGGGCTACGAGCCAGCACTTCGCACAATCGACGCGAGCGTCGCCGTTGCGCCGATCGTGGTGACCATGACCCGCATGCAGCAGCTCGACACGATTCGTGTGCGGGCAGCGCGACAAGCCATCTACGGCGCGGTTGGACGCGCGAAGGACCTGCAGCCGCTCACACATGCTTACGTCCAGCTGTTGGGTGCCTCAGCGACGAATCGCATTCCTGTGGATTCCACGGGGCATTTCTTCATTCCGGTGAGGTCCCCCGGACCGTACCTGGTCCGCGCGACTGCCCGGGATTACGAGGCGACGTCGGTGTCAGTCATCGTCCCTGCGAACGACGGTGCCGAAGTCGCCATGCTCCTGGATACGGCGACGGCGACGAACCACCGCCTTGAACTGGCCTTCGCCGAGTTCCGCGATCGCATGATCCGCGCGGGCACCTTCGCCGCGGTCGTGCCACGCACCGAGCTTACGCGCAACGCTGAAGCCGACTTGCTTACGGCGCTGCAGCTGTCCCCGTCATTCGTGAAGAAGAACTTGCGGTTCGGTGAAACCGCCTGCGTGTTTGTCGATGGACGGGCGCGCGTCTTTCAGTCATTAAAGTCCGTCGATCCGGCGGACGTCGAAGCCGTGGAGGTCTATAGCGCGCGCGACGAGCGCAGCGGCACGTTGCAGCGCATGTGGCCGCGAAACATGCCATGTGCTGAAACCGGCATCGGGCGACGTGCTCCAGGAACCGACGTCGTCTACTGGGTATCGATCTGGCGCAAGCAGTAACCGTTAGCTGATGATCCTGCCGAGCGCCTTGCCGAGGATCACCATCATCAGAAAGAGCCCTGCCGCGAAGCCGGCAACCGTCGCCAGGGCGCGTGCGCCGCGCAACGCGCGCGGCAACGCGCCGCGGGGTTCGCGCTCGGCGAGCTCGCGATCCGCAATGCCCCAGGCTCCAAAGGCGAGGAGGCAGGTACCGAAAGCAATGAGGGCGTACCATCCCGGCAGGGCCCAGATGGCTCCCGCCACAACCGTGAAGACGCCGACACCGGCGCAAGCCGCCAGGGCACCATCAGACGTATGCCGCGCCCGCGCCGCAAGGAACTCCGGCAGGCTTGCATCGGGACGCGGCACCGTGTCGATCATGCTAGGGGCTCGGCCGTACCGCGCGTCCCGGGACGCTGTAGAGGATTCCCGTGTATTGCATCTCTTCCCATGTCTGGTCACCCCACGTGACAGCCTTGGTCGGATCGGGATTGTCTTTGTTGGACGCAGAGTTGTCGTACCACGCCATTGACGTCAGCTTCGCGCCAGCGGGGATCTCGAGTGGCTTGCTGAAGAGGTAGTAGATCTGCCAGTTGAAATCGTATCGCGGGACGTCGAGTACGATTTCGGTGGTGCTGTCGGGCTTCTCGAGCTTGTACAACCAGCGCGCACCGCGCAGATGGGTATGTGGCAGAAGACCCCAGATCTTCACTGTTTGCGTGGGCGCCAGTTCCGCGGGCACTGCGTAGTCGCGTGCACCTGCCGGAATCGTGAATGATCCATTCGTGAACTGGCTCGCATAGATCTCCTCGGCCGGGATTGACTTCGCGAACTTGAAGCCGATGGACGTGCGGTCCTTCATGGCATGGCCGTGCGCCGTGTAGTGCATCTGGAAGGTGAGAATGGTGCCCGGGCGCAGACGCAGGGCGGTGCCCTCCGGGAACGTCACCATGTTCGTTCCGGGAGCAGTGCTGGCGATGAGGGGCCCGCGCTGGCGCGGTGGCGGATGCGTCGAATCGCGACGCGGCGAGCCCGCCGGCATCCGGTGCGCCGGATTCATCACGAACAGTGGCTGACGCGGTGGCTGCGGAGTGGCTCCCGCCGCCGGTGGGGCGCTTGCCTGCTGCGCCGCGGCCGGCATGGGGGCGCGCGCATATACCAGCACATGATGCACGACCTCCCGCGAACCGGGCATGATTTCAATGGCCTGTACCCACTTCTCTTCTGTCAGGTTGGTCGGCACCTCGAAGTACATGTACTCCACCTCGCCCGATGCAGGCACGGCGAAATCCTCCGTCATCGAAACGACGAGATCCGGGCTGCCCATCTCCCACCCTTCCGCGAACTGCGGCGCAGCCGGAACCTTCGAGAGGTCTCCGGGCTTGGCGCCGCCATCGATCCAGCGGACGATGAGATCCTTGTCCGCATCGGAGAGCCGCCGATCGTTCCGGAACACGCCTGAGGGGCCCGTGGCCTGCCACGGCGGCATGCGCCCAGACCGGACCATCGCTTTCATCTTTCCGGTCTTCGCCTTCGTGCTCTCGTAATCGAGCATCGAGAAGGGGCCGAGCCCCCCGGGCCGATGGCAGCCCGCACAGTTCCTGAAGAACACCGGCGCAACGTCCACAAACGTGGGATCTTCCGGCGCGTGGGCAACTGCTTCGCCCCGAGGCGCTGCGGTGCCCACAAGGGCTGCAATCGCTATCAGAGCTGCGGGAATGATCTGGGTCCGTTTCATGATGATTGGCAGCGACAGGGCGTAACGAGCAGGTGACGAGCGCCGCTAACATGCATCACGGGCCGAAAAAATGCACGTCCGGCCTGCGAAACACTGGAGATCTCGGGATGAATACGAGTGGCATTCGAAGCGCACTGTCAGGCCTCTTCAAGGAACTGACCTGCCGTCGTTCGTCCTGACACGCGGAAATCCGTCAGCGCGCTCTCGCAACCTGCGCGACGTCCCGATAGTTTTCTCGCGCTTCACCCTGCAACAGCATGAGGATCGCGCGACCGTGAGCGCCGACGCACAGGACTCCCTGCCAGCACTTCCCTGCTACCCGTGCCCGTACGGGGCATCGTGTTGTGCGTACGGAACCACGGTAACGGATGAGGAGGCGGCGGCCATCGAGCAGCATCACGGGCCGGGACTGGTCTATGAAACGCGCTGGGGTGAATGGCGCACGCGGGTGCGAAACAAGCGCTGTGCCCTCTTCCGCGATGGCGGCTGCACCATTCACGACAAGCCGTACTATCCGACGACGTGTCGCCTGTTTCCCTGGACTGACGCTGAGACCAACGGACCCTACGAGTACGACATCAGCATCTGCGGCCACTTCGAACAGCAGCCGGAGCTCGTGGAGATCCAGGCGCGCGGTGGTCGCCAGGTCTCCGCAACCTAGGCATCCGGTCTACGTAGTTCGCGCGGGCCTCGGCGCCCGCCGGCACATGAGATCCGGAAGCGCTTCGGGGTGCGGCGTTGCAAAGACAAGCACCTTCGGCGGCCCGGGCACTCCCGTAATGGGGCTCATCTCGATTGCGAAACGTTCGCTCGTCCATCGTCGAGCACCGTCGCGGCATGGCTGCGAGCTCAACCCGCGCTTGTGCAGCGCCTGATCCAGCGAGTCGATGAACTCGCTCCGGGACGCTTCCGTTCGGAATACGCGATCCCATGTCATGTGCGAGTAACCATTCACGCTGTCCCGATGGGCGCCGACCACGCCCCATTCCTCGTCGCGCGTGATGGTCGGCCACTGGCAGTACTCGGCCCCCGGCAGCGTGCCGAGGTATTCACCGCGCGGGCCGCGGTTCCGGCACTTTGGCGCAACATGGTCCAGGCTCCAGGCTGCCGCCAGCGACTCGATTGTCATGGGCCCATGCGAGCTCGCGGATCCCCGGCTGCAGGCAGCGACAAGCGTTGCAACGCCGAGGTGTGTCACGAAAGAGAGTTTGTTCATGGGGCGCTGCCCCAAGCTGGCACTGAGCCGGCCCGGACGCAACGGCCGTGGCATCTCCCCATGGAAGTGCGTCAGCTTTCCGCGCGGAGAGCCTCCGTCGGTTGAATGCGCAAAGCACGATGCGTTGGCACCACGCACGCCAGCAGGCATACCACCAGCATGAACAGCACGTAGACGATCAGCGTGGCTGCTCCCGCAATGCTGAAATTCGAGCTATCGGCTGCCGTGACCAGGCCCGTCGTGAGCACCGCCCCCGCGAGAATCCCCAGGGTCACCTGGATGAGCGGGCGGGCGAACACAGCCCGGATCACTCGCACAGGCGATGCGCCGAGTGCCACCCGAACACCGATCTCTCGCGTCCGTTTCGAAACGGCGAACGCCATTACGGCGTAAATCCCCGCGAGCGACAGGCCCAGCGCCACGGCACTGACCGCGAGCAATATCCTGAACCACATCCCAAGGAACCGGATTTCCGGCTGTGTCATTCTGTCGAGTGGCTTTGGGTCGATGATGCGCAGCGCGGGATCGACCGCGGCAGCGATCTCACGAAGGCGGTCGGAAAAGCCCGCTGGCCCCCCAGGCACGTGAATCGCCATATGCATCGGGTACACACCGTCCGGCTGCGCCGGATGGTAAATCCGCGCCACCTTGGGATCGTGCGCAGCTGAATCGATGCCGACGTTCTCCACAACTCCGACGATCTCATGCCACGGTCCGGGCTCGCGGTCCGGCCGTCGCAGCTCGCCTTCGAAATAGGTAAACCGTAACCGCCGCCCCACGGGATTGTGGCCCCCCATCACGCGACGCACAAATTCCTCGTTCACCAACACGGTGCGCTGGGTGGTATCGGCATCGGCCGCGGTGAAATTCCGTCCCTGCCGCAGCTTCGCCCCGATGACGTCGAAGAAGCGCGCATCCACAGCAACGGAGCTCACGCGATAGCCGCCGGGGAAGTCCGGATTGATGGGCGCGGCAGGCCCCGCATCGAGTGACATCATGCGATGCGGGTGATACATCAGGGGCAGCCAGCGCGCGTACGTGACGCCACGCACGCCTGGCTCCGCAGACAGTCGCGCGAACAGGTCGTTGTATCGCGCTGCAAAGCGCGACCGGAACGCGGCGGAAGAGGTATCGGCGGAAGTCATTCGGCTGTCACGATCCATCTGCAGGTTGACCGCGAGGTACTCGTTTGCTGCGAATCCCGGCTTCGTCTGCTCGATTGCCTTCGCATCGCCATGCACGAAGTACGCAACGACCGGAAATGCGACGGTCAGCGCGACTTGCGCGATGATGGTCGCGGTCCACATGCCACCGAATTTCGGACCACCGCCCCCTGCGGTCATCGCGCGCAATCGCCCGTCAATCCCTCCCGACGTCACCTTGAGCCCTGGTACGGCACCCGCGATGAACGCTGCGAGGAGTGTGAGCGTCCCCGCATATGCGTAACTCATCGGTGACAGCTCGAGGGTGAACCAGAACGGCAGGTCGCTGATGTTGCTCTCCAGCACGCCGCGCACGCCCTGCATCGCGAAATGGGTGACGGTGAGTCCGACGACCGCCGCAACGCAGGCGAGCACCAGCGCCTCAGCGAACAATTGCAGCACGATGCGACTCCGGCCTGCGCCCAGCGCGCTGCGCACCACGATTTCCGTCTGGCGCGTCATGGCGCGCGCGAACATCAGCAGCGCGACATTGGCGCACACCAGCACGAGCAGCATCCCGACCAGCAGGTTCATCGAGAACATCAACTTTGTCTCGGTCGGATCGAGGCGCATGTAGGTTTCAGCATACGGCAGCACGCGCGGACGGAGGTGCCGATGCGTGTCCGGGAAATCCGCGGCCGCACGCTCGCCCAGCTGGGTGAGCTCCGCCTGGGCTTCGCGCATCGACCTGCCCGGCTTCAGGCGTGCGAACACGTTGTCCATCGGCTGCGCCAGCTGCGCGGCTGCCGTCGTTGCGCCGAGGCGCAGTGGCATCCAGGCACTGTGGTACATGGGGAATTCGTATCCCTTGGGCATTACGCCGACCACCGTGGCCTGCACGCCGCCGACGGACACCACACGCCCAATGACGGTGCTGTCCCCGTGCAGGCGGTTCTTCCAGATGTGATAGCCGATGACAACCACTTCGGGAGCGTCAAGCGCTTCGTCGGCGGGAACGATGGTGCGGCCCAGGAGCGGCGGAATCCGGCCCAGGGGGAATGCGGCGGCGCTGATTTCGGCGACCGTCACGGGCTCCCCGGCCCCGTTGCCGACTCGGAAATTACGGCTGAACTGTCGGTACGCACCGACATACTCCAGCGACGCAATCCCGTTCCGCCATGCGACGAAGTCGCGGGCGGTCGCGGCCCGCGATTTCCCGGTCTCGACATCAGCGTATTCGATCCCGAGAATGCGGTCGGCACCGGGCCACGGAAGTGTGGGCGCGGCTGCCTGTCGGACCACCTCGAACGTGCCTGAGCCGACGGTGATCGCGAAGGCGATCGCGAGCCCGCCGACGATCGTGAGGCCCGGATATTTCACCAACATCCGTGCACCGAGCTTGAAGTCGAGCATGGAAACGCGCATCTGGTCGAAGCGGCGCAGCCCGCGGGACTCGGCGCCCTTGTCCTTGTAGCGCTCGGTGCTGCCGAACTCCAGCCGTGCCTGGCGCGTCGCCTCCTGCCCGGACAGGCCGGTCCGCTGCAGGTCCGCCGCGCGCAGCTCCATGTGATGCCGGAACTCATCGTCCATCTCCTGGTCCAGTTGTGGACGACGGCGGGCGCCGCTCAGGAACGAGCGCATGCGCGCGATGATGCCACTCATGTCAGATCTCCTGCGGTGTGGCGGACAGCGCCAGACCGATGGCATGGACGAGGCGGTTCCAGCTCGCGGTCTCCTGGCCGAGTCGCTTGCGACCCAGCGCGGTGAGCCGGTAGTACTTCGCCTTGCGATTGTTCTCCGACGTGCCCCACTCGCTGTCGATCAGCCCCTGGTGCTCCAGGCGGTACAGCGCGGGATACAGCGCGCCCTGCTGGATCTGGATGGCACCCCCGGAGATCTGCTCGATGCGCAGGAGCACGCCGTATCCGTGCAGCCGCCCGAGCGACACGGCCTTGAGAATGAGCACGTCCAGCGTACCCGGAAGGATTTCAGTGTGCGATGGCGTGGCCATCATGCTCTCCTAAAGAGATCAGGAGAAGCTGCGTTCGCTCTCCTAAGCTGTCAAGGAAAGCCTACGCACGGCCGTTGCGTCGGGTTTCATCACGAGAATCATGAGACGTCCCTGCACGGGACGAAGCGCCGCAGCGCTCCCTCGCCCGCTGCGTGTCACCAGGCGTTGACGTTGTCCAGCCAGGTGTTCGTCCAGACGAAATAGGTCTTCAGGCGAGAGGACGCGGAAAGTGCATTGCAGGAGTTGAACTGGATGCGCTTGGTGTTGTTGATGATGTCGCGGGTCATCGGCCCACCAGTGGGCAACATGTGATTCAACCCGCTCACGTAGACACCGTCCAGCGAACCGCTGCCGCTCACAGTGAGGTTGCCGCCCACCAGAACGATTCCGTCCCAGGTGTCGTTGGTGGTGAAGGTGAGGTTGCTGTCGGCGATGATCAGGCCACGGCCGTCGGTTGGGACGGAGTATCCGCGCTTGATGCGGATCACGGGCCAGTAATTCGGGTCGTTGAATGACGGCCAGGGATCGCCAGGGATGGTGATGTCCGCGGGAATCGCGTTGTCCTTGATGATGGCGGGCCAATCGACGCCGACGCGCTTCTTGAGCGAGTCGCGCGACATGCTCGAATCCACAGGCGGAAAGCCCAGCGGCAATGTGCCGCTACCGGCATAGTTGCCCCCGGAAGGAATGACCACTCCGCCAATGACGTTGAAGAAGTTGCAACCGTTCTGGCCGAGCACCGGGATGCGTGAGCCCTGCACGCTATTCGTGAATCCGTTCAGCGTGGTCAACGCGGCAAGCGGCTTGACGCTCGATGTCCCAAAGGTGGCGTACTGCCCCACGGTCCGCGTTGCGTTGGTGCCACGTCCTGCGCCACTCAGTCGCGCGGTTGTGTCCACGCCGCGGGAGCGTACGAAAAACAGCGCCGGCGTGCCGTCGGGCATTCGACCGCGAACGCGCATGGCCACGATGTCGGCGTACCCACCGATGAGGTTGACGCGCGTCCATTCGGAATCGGCGACCGCTGGGTCTGCGACGCAATTGGTGCAGAACCCGGTCTCATTGCGGCGCAGCAGGAATTGCTGCAGGCCGATCTCCGCCAGCTGGTATGCGCGCTGCTGTGCGCGCATGGCGTTATTGGAGACGACTTCGGCGTTGATGGACGAATAGCCGGCGACTACGGCCGCCGTGATGAGCGCAAGGACGAGCACCGCCATGGGCAGCGCAAAGCCACGCCGTTGTCGACGTGAAGCCGGGAGGCACGCGCGCGATGTCGCGCGGTATGTGGGGAGCAGGCGAACCAGCATTTCGGGAGGGAACAATCCAGGCCGCGACAGCGCGACAGCGTACCTGTCAGAAAATCTAGCTCGCTCATGTGTTTATCCAAGAGACCAGCGTCACACTACCACGATACGACGTTGTCCAGCCATGTGTTTGTCCACACATAGTACGTCTTGAGGCGTGCGGCAGCTGTCAGCGCATTGCAGGAACTGAACTGGATGCGCTTGAACTCCTCTGCGTAGTCGCGATACGGCGAGGCACCGGTGCCAAGCAGATGATTCAATCCGCTGACCACCACCTCATTCAGCGAGCCCGAACCTGTCATGAAGAGACTCCCACCCACGAGGATGATGCCATTCCATGTGTCCGGATCCTGGAAGACGACGTGGCTATCGGCGATGATGAGCCCCCGACCGTTACCCGGTACGGAGTAGGAGCGCTTGAGGCGGATGACCGGCCAGTAGTTCGGATCGGCGAAAGACGGCCAGTAGCCTGGAGGAATCGTCACGTCCGCCGGAATGGCGTTCTCGTTGACTATGGCCTCCCAATCGATTCCCACGCGCTTCTTCAACGAGTCGCGCGACATGCTCGAATCCACGGGCGGAGCTCCCGTAGGCGGCGTTGCGTTCCCCTGATAGTTCCCACCTGAGGGGACGACCAATCCCGGTCTGATGTTGAAGGGATTGCAGCCGTCCGCTCCCACGACGGGCACCCGCGATCCCTGGATCGCATTCTGGAAACCATTCAACGACGTCCACGCGCCGAGTGGCTTGACGCTCGACGTGCCGAAGGTGGCATACTGCGCCACCGTGCGCGTTGCTCCCGTGGTCGCTCCGGCCCCGCTCAGACGAACCGCGGTATCGGTGCCCCTGGAACGAACGAGGAACAATGCAGGTGTTCCATCCGGAAAGCGCCCGCGTATGCGTATCGCCACGACGTCCGCATACCCGCCCGAGAGACTTACTCGGGTCCATTCCGAATCAGCAACCGCCGGATCGGGCACGCAGTGACTGCAGAAGCCGTACTCATTGCGGCGCAGGAGGAATTGCTGCAGCCCGACTTCCGCCAGCTGATAGGCACGTTGCTGCGCACGCATCGAGCTGTTCGAGACGACCTCGGCACTCGTGGTCGAATAGCCGGCGATGACGGCCGCGGTGATCAATGCAAGCACCAGGACGGCGAGTGGCAGCGCAAAACCGTGGCGCGCGCAAGCACCAGTGCGCACTCCGGAGCGCGCGTCAGTTCGAGCGTACATTGCGGAAGAAGATGGACGCGACCACCATCGCCTTCGATGGCGACGTCCGACCCAGTGGCGTATACCGGCTGCGCGCGGCGAAGACGACGTCGATCCCGCGGATCAGTCCGAGCGCGGGCGGCGCCGAGACGGATGCGGCCGCGCCCCGCGTCCAGTACTTGAAGCGGGCCGTCGAGTCGAATGGTGCCATGAGCTCCTCGGACGGTCCGCCCTGGACCATGCGATACAACGCCCACCGCCCCGGGAACGTCGTCGACGGCTGGAATGCGTACGTAATGCGCTGGAAAAAGAAGACGGGCTGTCCAACGGTGCCAGCGCGCGCCGGCCGGACGTCCAGCACCGCTCCGGTCCGTCCATTGATGGACAGGGTCCGGATCTGTGCCTGTCCGGCTCCCGTCCCCGTGCACTGCGCCGGATCGGTGGACGCGACGGGCAGGTCCGCACCCAGCGGCGAACCCGGCAGGATCGTCGTGTAGTTCCCGGCGCTGTTACGCAGCGCCCATCCCGCGTAGATCGCCTGTGCCAGTGTCAGCGAGTCGACTGGCAGCATGCTCACCACCGTTCCGCCGGTGGATACCCCGCAATACAAACCGAACCGGAAGGGGACGAAGGCCCGGATCGCCTTTCCATCGACGGCTGCGGAATCGATGCCGCCGGAATCCTGCACCATTCGCAGCTCGCTCTCCAGGATGTTCAGCGCCTGGCGCGACACCGCGCGCGCACCACGAATTGCGTTCTGCTGATCGGTGAAGCGGCTCTGCGACAGCACGATCCGCACGATCATCGTACCGAGGATCCCCACGACCGTGAACGCCACGAGGATTTCGGCAAGCGTAAAGCCTCGGCGCGCGCGACGTGACATCAGCATGTGGTGCACAGTGGGCTTCCGGCCGTCGGTTTCGTCCGATCAACGGTGACGGAATCCGGTCGGAATTCGCCGGCGATGGGCGAGATCACCACCTTGATGCTGTAGCGACTGGTGCTGAACTGCGTCACC
>DASPMP010000263.1:0-8684 GCA_035626995.1 Gemmatimonadaceae bacterium | reverse complement strand
CTCGCCTGGAGAAAGACGCTCCGCGGAGGCAGGACATAGTACCGCGCCTCCCCGAAGCTCACGTGACCACCGCCAAACCGATCGGTGTCCGTGACGTTGTTCATGTGCAGGCTGAGGGCGTGTGATCCGACGGTCCACTCGGCGCTGGCGTTGGCGACGAACGACGCCGGCAGCACCAGCGACGGATTCCCTGTGTTGTCGAGCAGTGATCGTCCCGAGTACTGGCCGACCGCCACTAGCGTCACGCCATCCCGTGGCCGCCAGATCAGCCGCTGCGCACTCGTGAAGCGCGGCGTAAGGAGAGGCTCGACATCACTGTGGACGAGACCGGATTCGTCATCAGTGTACTGGTCGATCTTTCCCCGCATCGCCGTCGCAGTTGCTCCAATCTCGAGCCGAGCCAGTGGCAGCAGTGTGACATCGAGCTCGACGCCGCGACGCGAGCTCGAGCGCACGTTGGTCCGGAGCGGCGTACCGATGTAGGTGAGCCGGCCGACGGGAAGGATTTCATTTCGAAAGCGCATCGCAAAAGCGTTTGCCTGGACCGACCATGTTGCTCCGCGCCAGCGCGTGCCAAGCTCGAAGTCATCGGCACGTTCGGGGCGGACGCGGTCGAGGGGACCGACGAAGTCGGCATTGGTGGTATCGAGGTTGTCGAAGCCGCCAAGCATGTCGGCGCGCGCCGGCTCTCGGCTGTTGACGCCGTACGACGCGTAGATCTCCGATGCCCGGCCGACGCGCAACGTACCGCCGACCTTGGGATTCAGGAATGTCCAGTCGATCGATGATCCCGAGACTCCGGCGTTGGCGTCGGGCTCATACGTGAAACGCGCGTGACGCCCTTGGACATCGACGAACAGCGTCAGGGCGCCGAGGTCACGAGCAATCTTTGCGAAGGCGCTCGCGTCATCCTTGTGGCCGGTGTTGAAATACAGCGGCGTGTCCATCGCGGGCCGCGCATACGCGTGATGATCCCGTTCGTAGGTGTTCGCGTTCGCGCCGATACTGACGCGCGTCGGACCGTTGTCCAGCGACCACACGCTGGTCGCGCCGTACCAGGCGAAGTCGAGATTGAAGTTCCAGAGCTCGCCCTGCGGTTGGTCGCAGGCGGCGATGCAGACGTCGTAACCACCGCTGGCCGAGATCCGGTACAGCGTCGTTGCAAGCAAATTGCGTTTGCGCAGCTGCCTGGTATACGAAAGCCCGACAACCTGTTCGCCGAAGCGATCGACCTCATCGGGGCGCAGCGGATTATGTCGGCGATCTGCCCCAAGCTCGGTGGGAGTGGCGCCGATGTACGCGAGAGTGTCCGCGAACAAGCCCGCAAGCGCGATGACCTTGATGATGTCGCGCTCGCCCAGGTAGCCAGCGGAGAGGAACGCCGAGCGCCCCTCCATGCCGGATCGGTGGCGGTAACCAGCGGATTGCAAGGCGGACAAGCGTGCGGAAACCGCGAATCCGCGGCTCGTGAGGCCCGACTGATACTCCACGGCGCCTCGCGTGCTTCCGAAGGACCCGCGCTGCAGCTGCAACTCTCCCCCGCGTTCACTCGATCCGAGCGGCTGCGTCTGGAAATTGATCGATCCTCCGTACGACGCTGTTCCGGGCGCGCTCGTGCCCACGCCGCGCTGGACCTGAATCGATCCAATGCTGTTCGCAAGATCCGGGAAATCCGCGAAGTACAGGACCTGATCCTCTGGGTCATTCAGCGGGATGCCGTCGAGCGAAAGGTTGATTCGGGACTGGTCGATGCCCCGAAGCCGCATGTAGCTGTAGCCCCAATAGTTCCCGGTCTCCGCATACGACGTGAGCGATGGCGTCCCTTGCAGAAGCAGGGGGACATCCTGCCCGAAATACCGTCGTTCGATTTCCTCCTGTGAAATGGCAGTGGAGGAAATCGGGGCCTCATTGCGGCCGCGGATCGCGGAAACGGTGACGACTTCCAGAGCGCGGGCCGCGCGGCTCGTGTCGGTCGAGGTGCGGAGGGTGTCCGTCACCTGGGCGCCGAGGGCGACAGGCGCGAGTAACAGCGCGAGCAGAAACGTCTTCATGGTTGACTCCCTACGCCGGTACAAGCCGGATCAGGTTCTGCGGGTGTGATCTCAGCGTCGCCGAATGCGACGCACCCCGGTCAGTGGCGAAATGTAATCACCCGGCAGCGCGTGCGAATTGACCACCATCGCGCACACCACTACGTTTCCACTCGCGATTCAGCGCACCGTTCGCGCTGATCCAGCGATCACGTAAGGGACCTGGCCTCGCGCAAGGTCCTTTTTTTGTTCCAGCGGTCGGACGGTCCGACCGTCACCGGGCACCGAACATTTTTTTCCAAGTGAGTGCAGTGATGCGTACCCAGGGCGTTGTGAAGTGGTTCAATGATTCGAAGGGCTTTGGCTTTGTCACACCGGACGGGGGCGGGAAGGACTGCTTCGTCCACTATTCAGCCATCCAGGGCAACGGCTTCAAGTCCCTGGCCGAGGGTGATCGCGTCGAGTTCGACGTGGTGCAGGGCCAGAAGGGTCCGGCGGCGGAAAACGTCACCAAGGTCTGAGCGCAGCGCATAGCGCGACAGTCGGCTCCCGGCACGCGTCCGGGAGCCGATTGCGTTTTGTCAGGAACAGGGCGATGCTTCGCCCGCTCTCATTGCTACAGGATCTGGATGGCCAAGGAAGAAGCAATTCAACTCGAAGGCACGGTGTCCGAGGTGCTGCCCAACGCGACGTTTCGCGTCACACTCCCCAACGGGCATTCCGTTCTCGCAACGCTCGGCGGCAACATGCGGCGGTTTCGCATTCGTGTGCTGGCCGGTGACCGGGTAACGGTCGAGGTCTCGCCGTACGACCTCACTCGCGGCCGGATCACATTCAGACACAAGATCTGACGCCGCGTTAACGCGCGGCCCGCACCAGTCGATCCGCAATGGCCGCCCACGGGTCGCCAGGCGGCGGACGTTCCACAAGGATCAGCGCGCAGCGCGCGTCGTCCATCGCGTGCAACCCCGCGTACAGCTTTCTCGCGTACTCCGCGGGAGTATCTGGCATCCGGATGCTGAAGTCCGCGGTGACGGGGTGGAATGCCATGACGCCGATCCGCTCGCCGCGCGCGCGCGCGCGCCGAATTGCTTCATCCAGCCCGTCCGCGTCCACCAGCGTGACGCGGGCGCGAGGGGAGTAATGTTTCCCCAGCATTCCCGGGGACTGCAGGACGCGTCCCGGCTCCTGCGACGCGAGCTCGGCCACTCCTGCGACCCGCGCGAGATCATCGCGAGTCACCATCCCCGGTCGAAGGATGCGCGGCATTCCCGACGTCGTATCGACCACCGTGGACTCGATGCCAACCGTTGTGGCGCCGCCGTCGAGGATCAAGTCCACGCGATCCCCCAGTGCCGCGATGACATGCGCAGCGGTGGTGGGGGACACCTGATTGGCCAGGTTCGCGCTCGGTGCAGCGACGGGCAGTTGTGCTTCTGTGAGCAACGCCAGCGCCACTGGATGTGCGGGCATGCGCAGGCCAACCGTGTCTCCTCCCGCCGTCACGATTTCCGGAATGACATCGCGCTTGCGCACGACGAGCGTCAGCGGTCCGGGCCAGAATTCGCGCGCGAGTTTCTCCGCAAGGTCCGTCCACTCAGCGGCCAGGGCACGGCCAGCATCGACGGTCGCCACATGAACAATGAGCGGATTGATGGCGGGACGGCCCTTTGCCTCGTAGATGCGCTGAACGGCGGACGCATCGAGCGCGTTGGCACCGAGGCCATAGACGGTTTCCGTCGGAAAAGCCACGAGTCCACCACGGTGGAGAACGTCCCGGGCTTCACGCAATGCCACGCGACGCCCCGCTCCGTCTTCGGCCACGCGCATCACTCGCATACCTACAATTAAACATGCCGCTCGGCGACTGGATTTCCGCGAACTGGTTTGAGATCGTCGCTGCGATCACCGGGGCGACGAGCGTGTTTCTAAGTGCCCGGCAGAACATCTGGAGTTGGCCCACGGCGATCGTCAACGTGTCGCTGTACACGGTGGTGTTCTACCGTGAGGGGCTGTACTCGGATACCGGATTGCAGGTCGTGTACCTGATCCTGTCCATCTACGGCTGGCATCAGTGGCTGTACGGCGGAGCACAGCACTCCACGCTCAAGGTGTCACGCGCCTCCCACAGAATGTTGCTCGTGTCGCTGGCGGCTGGTGTTGGATTCTGGCTGGCTGTTGGCACACTGACGTCCAGGCTTCCGGGTTCGTCGCTCTCGTATCTCGATGCCGCGTTGACCACGACCAGCCTTGTCGCGCAATGGATGATGACGCGCAAGATCCTCGAGAACTGGATCCTGTGGATCATTGCTGACCTGGTGTACGTGCCCATGTTCCTCTACAAGGGACTGTACGTCACGGCGGCGCTGTACGCGGTATTTCTCGCGCTGGCGATCATGGGATTCGTGAGCTGGAGGCGCAGCTGGACGCGGGACAGGCCCGCGACGGCGCCAGCCATCGCATGATAAAAGTCGTGATCACCGGCTCGGAGAGCACGGGGAAGACACAACTGGCGCACCAATTGGGCCGGCACTACGACGCACCCGTATCCGAGGAGTTCGTGCGCAGCTACGTGCAGGGGCGGAGCGCGCCGCTGTCATTTGGGGATCACGGTCCCATCGCGCGTGGCCAGATCGCCAATGAGGACGCGGCCATCGCGCGGGCAAAGCGGCTCGTCATCCTCGATACGGATCTCGTGAGCACCGTGGTGTACTGCACGCACTATTTCTCGATGGCTCCGCAATGGATCGTGGATGCGGCTCGGGCGCGCGCGGGCTCGCTGTACCTCCTGCTGCGCCCGGACGTACCATGGATCCCGGACGGCGTACGCGATCGGGGAGAACGCCGCGAGGAAATGCACGCGCTCTTTGCCGGGACGCTCTCCGATCTGCGACTCACCCCGGTGGAGATCGGAGGCGACTGGGACGCGCGCTTCGCGTCCGCGGTTCGTGCAATCGACGCATTGCTGCCGCCGCCTTAGTGCGATGGTGGCGCGTCGACGTCGATGCGTGTGACGCCGCGACGAAACAGCACGCGCACCCTGAGGAGCAGGAAAATCGCCACGGATGCCAGCCCTGCCACGAATCCCCACCATAGTCCTTCCGGTCCCATTCCAGTCCGAAACCCAAGCAGGACGCTGACCGGAATGCCGATAAGCCAGTACCCCGACAACATGGCGATCAGTGGCACGCGAGTGTCACCGAGGCCCCGCAGCACGCCGGCGCCCACCGCCTGCAGGCCATCGAACACCTGAAACAGCCCCGCGATCGGGATCAGCGTGGCGGCGATACCGATGACCGCGGTGTCAGGCGTATACATCTCCGAAAGCTCGCGCGGCAATACGAGGAAGAGCGTCGCCGTCGTCAGCATGAACCCGGTACCAATGAAATACGCCAGCCGAGCGGCACGCCGCGCCCGTGGCGCATCGACGGACCCGATCGCATGACCCACCCGTACCGATGCAGCCGCGGCAACGCCGAGCGGCACCATGAACGTGAGCGCGGCGAGATTCAGCGCGATCTGATGGGCAGCCACCTGCAGGGCGCCGAATGCCCCCATCATGAGGCCGACCGCGGCGAACGCGCTGTATTCCAGGAACTGCTGCAGGCCTATCGGCAGGCCCAGGGCGAGCATCCGCCGCAGCGGCTTCAGGGCCAGACTCGAGCGGTCGAGCGAATGGAGATAGGGCCGCATCTCCTTCCATGCGACGACGAGCAGGCCGACAAACATGAACCACCGTCCGATCACCGTGGCAATCGCGGCACCGGCAACGCCGAGCTTCGGGGCGCCGAGGTGCCCGAAGATGAGCGCCCAGTTCAGGAACACGTTCAGCAGGTTGGCCGCAACGATCGTGATGACAATGGGGGCGATGCGATGCAGCGCCTGCAATGTCTGGCGCAACACCACGAACAGCAGGAAGGGGATCATGCTGGCCGCGCCGATGTGCACGTACAGTCGCGCGTCCGGGGTCACCTCCGCGGGTTGACGGAACATCCGCAGGGCAGGACCGACGGGCAGCATTCCAATCGTGGTCAGGATGCCGAGAAAGAGCGCCAGCACGATGCCGCGCTGGACCGCCCTCGCAATTGCCGGCTGGTCGTTGGCACCGACCGCCTGGGCGACGAGCGGATCGAGCGCCATGAGGGCACCCATCGAAATGACGATGGTATTGAAGAAGTACAGGTTTCCGAGCGCCACAGCCGCGAGCGCATTGGCGCTGACGCGGCCCACCATGAGGGTGTCCACCACCCCCATCAGCATCATCCCCACCTGCACGACCACGACGGGGACGGCGATCGACAGCAATGCGCGCCATTCGCTCGCTGACGTGGAACGGCCGGGTGGTGGGACGAACAGGGCGTTCTCGGACATCAGGAAATCTCGCTGGTCGGAACTTCAAATTGGCAGCATGCGTACGGTTGACAGACTTTGAATTCACTGGCTTCTTGAACGACCGATTTGCCCCCGGATCCCCATGTCTCGTCATCGCACCCTCCTGGTCGCCGCGCTCCTGCTTGTCCCGATCGTTGCTGGTGGGTTCTTGCTTCAGGAGCCGCCGCACCGTGTCAATTCGCGGCTGTTCGAGCAGGTGCTCTCCCTCGTGTCGCGTCAGTACGTCGATACGCTGCAGACCAGCGAGGTCCTGGCCCGCGCGGCGCAGGGACTCGTCCGGGAGCTCGAGGATCCCTACAGTGAGCTCTTTACGCCACGTGAGAGCGAGGATTTTGCGCGTGGCACGAACGGTCGATATGGCGGCACGGGGATGCTGCTGGAAGAAGAAGAAGACAAGGTCGTCACCGTTCAGCGGGTGTTCCCGAACACGCCTGCGGAGGAAGCCGGTGTCAGGGATGGCGACCGGATCATCGCGATCGGGGACTCGACCGCGACTGGCTGGGGTTTGAATCGCGTCTCCGAGCGCCTTCGCGGCGCGCCCGGATCGAGAGTCATCGTGAGTTTCGCACGCCCCGGAATCCCGTCACCTATCCGGCTCACCTTTACGCGTCGCGAAGTTCACATCCCGGCGGTGCCCTACTCGACGGTCCTGAGCGGCATGGGCTACATCCCGCTCCAGACCTTCAATGAGAACGCCGCGGAAGAAGTGCGCGCTGCGGCGACGCAGCTCGTCGCGCAGGGGGCTCGCGGACTTGTCCTCGATCTTCGGGACAATGGCGGCGGCATCGTGGAACAGGCGCTGGCCATCACGTCGATGTTCCTGAGAGACAGTCAGCCCATCGTGAGCGTGAAATCCCGCGGCGCTCCAGACGAAGTATCCACCGCGGCGGGCGAACACGTGGCGGAGGGGATCCCCCTCGTGGTGCTCACGAACGGCGGGAGTGCGTCCGCGTCGGAAATCGTCGCCGGCGCGCTGCAGGATCACGATCGTGCGCTGGTGCTCGGGACGACCACATATGGCAAGGGGCTCGTGCAGTCACTGTATGCGCTTGATGGCGGGTACTCGCTCAAGCTGACGACCGGAAAGTGGTTTACCCCCAGCGGCCGGTCCATTCATCGCGAGCGTCGGATCGGGGACGATGGCCGCGTTGTCGAAGGACGCCTGGAGGATGGCCGCATCGTCGAGGGAAGCCCGGATTCCGCCGAGACTGAAGCGTCGCGGCGGCGCCGTCCCCAGTTCCGCAGCGACGCTGGCAGAATCGTCTATGGCGGCGGGGGCATCGTACCGGACTTTCTCGTCCACGAGGACACCGCGTCGGCCATGGAGCAGGAGTTCCTGCGCTCCATCGCAACGCGCAGCCAGCAGATTCGCACAGTGCTCCAGCAGTATTCACTCGAGCTGCGGGGCACGGTACGTCGGGACTTCGACGTCAGCGCGGCATGGCGAGCCGAATTGCGGCGTCGCATCGCTGCGGCCGGCGTGAACATCGAGCCTCGCTTCGACAGCATCGCCACAGTGCTGCTGTCCGAAGAGCTCGATCGCCGGGTCGCACGACGCGCGTTCGGTGACGCTGAGGTCAAGCGACGTACCCTGCAGCAGGATCAGGCGCTCGTCCGCGCGCTGGACATGCTCGGTCGAAGCCGTTCGCAGCAGGATCTCCTGCGCATCGCGTCCGCGCCGATCACGGAGTCACCTGCGAACTGAGCCCGCGGAGCGAACCCTTCAGGTTTCGCGCACCGCGCGCTTTTTCCAGCTTGGCGGTGCCGACCCGCAGGTCCATTCGGTGTGGGTGGCCTGCCATGGGTACGGGCAACTGGCGCGCGGGTTCGCGGCAGCATTGGCGCCAGCAACGTCTGACGATCGAACGGTACTCGTTCCCGAAGGGTTGAGCCGCTTCTACCTCGACGATCCCCGGAAGCGCCACGGTCCGGACGCGCCCATTGGCGCGTCCTGGATGACCCGCGAAGACCGCGAGAGTGAAATCCGCGATTACGTCGAGTATCTCGACCTGCTCGTCGCCCAGGTGATCCGGGAAATCGGTCATGACGTACCAGTGACGGCGCTCGGCTTTTCGCAGGGCGTGGCGACAGTGGCCCGCTGGGCGGCATTGGGCGTGACCAGTCTTCAGCGCCTGATCCTCTGGGGCGGGACGCTACCGCATGACCTTCCGGCCGATCGTGGTCCTGATCTCTTTCGTGGTGCCAAGGTGATGCTTGTTGGGGGACGAGCAGACAAGCTGTCGCCGCCTGGCGCCGTCGAGG
>DASPMP010000262.1:0-64099 GCA_035626995.1 Gemmatimonadaceae bacterium | reverse complement strand
CCTGTGGGCGCTGGGATGGTCGATGATCCTCATGGCGCTGCTGATTCGCGTGCCTCGGATGCTCGTGGCCATTTTCACCGGGGCGCTGATTTTCGGCCACAACCTGTTCGATGGCGTTCGGCCCGAGGCGTGGGGCTTCCTGGCACCGCTGTGGCAGCTCCTGCATGTCCCCGGATTCGTGATCCCGAACGTCCTGTTCGTGGGCTATCCGCTCATCCCATGGGTCGCGGTAATGTCACTTGGCTTTCTGCTCGCCGAACTCTACGTCCGAGAGGGTGAGAATCGGAGAAAGTTCCTCGTGTATGCCGGCGTGGGCGCGATTACGTTGTTCGTCGCCTTGCGTGCGACCAATGGCTATGGCAATGCCGTACCCTGGACGGAGCAGCGGACAAATGCGCTGACGGTCGCGTCGTTCCTGAATGTCATGAAGTACCCGCCCTCGCTGCAGTATCTGCTCATGACCATCGGCCCTGTCCTGATCGGACTCGCCCTGACCGAACGCGCTCGTGGGCCGATCGCGCGCTTCTTCGAGGTGTATGGACGCGTCCCGTTGTTCTATTACGTCGGGCACATCTTCGTTGCGCACCTGGTTGCGATGGGTCTCGCCCTCATCCAGAGCGGTGAGCTGCGACGCGTACCCATCATTCACAATCCGGCGGCCATTCCGGAATCGCACGGTGTGGAATTACCCGGAGTCTATCTTGGCTGGGCGATCGTTGTCGCGATCATGTACTCCCCCTGCGTGCGCTTCGCTCGGCTGAAAGCGACACGCGGGGAGTGGTGGATCCGGTACATGTAGCGGCGCGCCGCGGCTCCGTTGTAACACCGTGCCCGCTGAAGCCGTAATATCCAGCATGCAACAGGGAACCCAGGCTCCTGCCCGCGCTGTCCCACAGACGCGAGCCCAGCTTGACGCTGTGATGGCACAGCGCCTCGAGCTCAAGGAGCAGATGTCCACGTTGAACGCCCTGCGCGCAAACCTGCGCGGCCAGATCGCCAACACGGAGTCGGGGCAGGGACGTGCCCAGCTGCAGGCTCGCCTCCAGGAAATCGACGCCCGAATGGGTCGCCTGGAATCCCAGCTCCTGTCCGCGGACGACGCAATCGCGTCCGCGCTCGCTCAGGGCGTCGGGGTCATATCCCAGGAGCAGCAATCGCTCTTGCAAGCACCGCCGTCGCCAGCGATCGCGCCACCGGGTCCGGTTCCCGGCGCCTCAGTCGAGGTGCCCGACCACATGTTCCATGAAGTGGTCAACAACATGGAAGAGAGCTTTGCGGCAGGACTGTTCGCCTCCGCGCTCGGCTTCCTCGTCATCGGCACCATCTTCTATCGCATGGCGCGCCGGCGCACCCGACAACTGTTCGAGAATCTCGCGGCGGATCAGGCCAGAAGGTTCGAGCAGCTCCAGAACGCCATCGACGTGATCGCCGTCGAGACGGAGCGGATCTCCGAGGCGCAGCGTTTCGTCAGCAAGCGGGTGAATGAGCTCGGAGCAGGCGAAGCGCAGCCGATTGGCGCACAACGGCCGATTGCCGAAACGGTCCGGCGCGATCCCCGCTGAGCGGGCGATCGGCGCTGCTACACAGACTGTCGGGCGATGCGCGCGAACAGGCGTCGCGGTGAGCGGAAAGCCTGGCCTACCTGATTCGTCCGAACGTACGCCTGTCGCTTGACCAGGCGCAGGTACACCGCTGAGATGTGCCGCACGCTGGCATTTTCGACGGCCGGGAGCCGGAGGAGCACAGGAAGCGTGGACAATCGCAGCAGCATCGACGCCACGAAAAGCATGGCGAATGCGGTACGCTGCGAGAATTCACGATCTGCCCAGGTTAGCAGGGTGCCGCCGAGCAGCGGCGCGACGCCGGCCGCAAGGCCGTAGGCCACGTTGTACATCGACATGAGACGAATGCGCGTCGCCGCATGCCCGGTGGAGCGAACGAGCGCGAGGCTTTGCGACACGTTCCAGCCCGTGAGAAATACGCCCCAGATGATGTACGCTGGCAGGAATGCGATGGGATGGACGTACATCGCGGTGAGGCTCCAGAGCGGATCGAGCGCAAAAGCGGTGATCGCCAATGCCATGAGTCCGCGTCCGCCGAAACGATCGCCCATGCGTCCCCACGTCTTCGCGCCAAGGATGCCCGCGCCAACCAGAGCCGCATTCAGGAGGGTGATGGTCCCGACGCTGATGCCGAGTGTCCGCATCGCCATGGCCTCGGATTGCCGCGCACCAAAGCCGTAGGCAAAGCCCCACGCCAGTGCCAGCTGAATCACTGCCCAGTCCTCGCGGGTGCGCGGCAGCAGCATCGTCCGCCCCGGGATGACCGTCATCTGGCGCGACGGCCGCTTCGAGCGCCGCCTGGCGATGTCGCTCATCTGGGCGAACGGACGCGCGAGCAGGCAATGAATGCTGACTCCGACGACGATGGCGATCGCACGGGTGAGATGCGCGGGGACACCAAACTGCTCGATGCTGTCTACGGCGTAGGCACCGGAAACGCCCAGGGTGAGTCCGGCAATCGAGGCCCATCGCGTCTTCTCGGAGATATAGCTGCCGAAGGACCCGGGAACGGATACCTCGCTGTGCATCGCCGACATCGCGGCGTCGTACACCGCCTGTCCGAGGTACGCGCAGCCGATGCCGCCAAGATATAAAGGAATGGTCCAGGCGTCGGGCCTGACGATGGCGGTAATCGCCGCAGCGAGGAAGCCGAAGCGTTCGAGCCAGGCGGAAGCACGCGCGACCTTCCATGACCCGTATCGCAGGACGAGAGTCGGCACCGCGATGTGACTCATCCGCGATACGAACGGAATCGCCGCGATGATCGCGACCACGAAGTGCCCGCCCCCGAGCGCGATTGCGAGAGCGGTGCTCATCGCCATGCTCGCAAACTGACGCGCGCCCTGTACGAGGATCCCCTCGTAATAGCCCGGATGCGCGGGGAGGAAACGGCGAATGCCCCGCGCCGGCGGCGTGGGCACTGGATGCGTGTCGGTTGTCAGCTGGAGGGGCACGGAAACGTCGGCGCGCCGAGGGGAGCCGGAAAGGTAGCGGCTCGCCGCTCAGGTCATCTGAAAAACGATCTCAGGGGGGTCGTCGTCACTGAGGAGCGACCGGGGCGAATCCGATCGCGCACCTCCTCTCATTTACCGCATGCGTATCGTCAAATTCCTGCTGTTAACGCTGTTGCTGGCTGCCGGCGTCATCTATGTGATTGGCTACCGGCTCCCGGAAGCCCACGAGGCGTCGCAGGAGCGCCGGTATTCATATACCGCGGACCGGCTGTACCAGGCGATCGCCACGCCCGCGCAATACCCCCGCTGGCGCACGGGCGTTCAGCGGGTGGACCTGCTTCCCGACTCGGCGGGACGCAAGCGCTTCCGTGAGTATGCGCTTGGCGATGAAGTCACGTACGTCGTGGACGAAGCGGTTCCCAACCAGGTCTACGTCACCCGGATTGCGGATGAAGGATTGCCTTATGGTGGCACCTGGACCTTCGAGCTCATCCCCGAAGGTGGCGCGACGACGCTCCGGATTACCGAAAACGGTGAGGTCTACAACCCCATCTTCCGGTTCATTTCCAGGTACGTGATGGGGCATACGCGTGGCATCGAGCGGTACCTGTCGGACCTCGAGAAACGCCTGGCGGCCGGCGTGACGGACTAGCCGGGAAGCAGCAGCGCTACGGCCGCTTCTGGCGCGTCCACATCACGACCGTCCCGCACTCGTTCAGCGCGTTGGAGAATTCGCCGGGCGAGTTGAATCCGCGATAGACCTCGACCCCACGAAGGTCCCCTGGGCGTACCATGAGATCGAGGTCGGCAACTTGTTCGCCCATGAGCCGTTGACCGTCCAGGAAAACGGCGGGGACGCAATACCCCCCTGATCGATCGCGCATCATCAGGTAGCGGCGGAACCCCTGCTGCTCGATGTGCAGCGCGGGGGCACGTCGCATGAGGCCGTAGAGATCGCCGGCGCCATCGCGCGCGATCACGCTTTCATCCATGAAGTATCCCTGGCCACTGCGCTTCCGACGCAGGAACCCGCTGCCATCACGGTCGAAGACGCGTTGGCCGACGACGCGAATGGTGTCGAGCACTCGCTTGACAGAGGTCATGCGGACGGCAATCGCGGTATCCGCGCCATGCACCAGGTCGACCCGGCGTTGTTCGGGCGCGTACCCGAGCGCGCGAACTTCGATCGTATGCGACCCGGCAGGGATATTCAGGAAAGTGAATGCCCCGGCACTGTCCGTCTCGGCGGAGCGCTCGCGCCCGGCGAGTCCGACCCGCACCCCAGCGAGTGGAATGGATTGCTGGGACGTCACTCCTCCGCGAACCGTCGCGGTGCCGCCGACGAAGAAGTCATGGCGCGCGATGCCGCGCGGGGGCACGACGAGCCCTACGAGCCCTGTGGAATCATTTCCCGACCAGGCGACGGCGCCGATTTCCGTGCCGCCAGGAACGTTGCAGTGCAGATACCATCCTTCGGGACCGATGCGCGCGACATCGTTCCGGGGTGCGAGCCGGACGCCAGCGGTCGAGATCATGAGGTCGTGCCAGCGCGTTTCGACGGCACCCTGGTCGAGTGGAATCCGTGTTCGGGCGTCGCGAATCTGGCCGAGGATCGCGGACGAGGAGTCGTCCTCCGCTCGCGCCCCGCACATCGACACGAGAATCGTCAGCGGGGCGGGGGTACCGAGGTTCGCGGTCGTGGTCTGGCCGGCAGCGACGTCGATGGTCCGTGCCGGGGGCGCGAGCGCGAGGGTGTCGAGCGCCGCATGCTGGAAGTCGAGCAGGTACTTGCCCGGTGCGACGGACGAGATCCGATAGGCACCGCGGCTATCCGTCGTATCTGAAAGGATCCGGGCGTTGATGTTCGATGCCGGCACCATCTGCACGACGGCGCCGGCGATGGGTGCGCGCGCGACGCTGTCGAAAACGGTCCCCGCGACGGCCCCGGTGCCGGACGTCGTCTCCTGAGCGGCGGCCGTCAGGGGTAGCAACAGGATTGAGAGGAACCGCGACATGCCAAATAGTGGATCAGCCGAGCCGAATCCGGGAGATCGCACCATCGAGGGTCTCATTACCGACGGTCAGGTACAAGTGCCCGTCGCTGATCGAGAGACTGAACGACATCCGCCGATCGAGACGCTCCACGATGGCCGCGATGAGCGCGCGATCGAGGGCGATGACTTCGATGGTTTCCTTGCGGTGAATGCGCGCACCATCCACCTGTCGCAGCAGCTGCTGCGGATCCTTGTGGGTGTAGATCACCAGACGGGGCGCGGCCTTGCTCGCCTTGTGCAGCCGGGCCGAATCGGGGTTGCCGATCTCGATCCACGATTGCAAGGCGCCGGTGAGGTCCCTGATTGCCAGTGCAGGCTCGTCGGGATCCGCGAGCCCGCGGGAGAACGCGATCCCCTCGCGGTATTCCATGCAGTACGCGAGGACCCGGGCGATCAGGAACTCATTGGTCTCCGATGGATGCTGCGCCGCCTTGAACGAAAGCGCTTCGTACACCTGCCGATCCACGTCCGACAGCTGGATGTCGAACGTGTAGACGAGCGCCGTGAGTGCCAACGCTCAGCCGCGATCGTCGCTGAGGGCGGATCGCGTCGCTGCGTCGAGACGTTTCACGTACGCGGCCGCGGATTCATCGTCGCCACGGGGCGGCAGCAGGAAGCGCGCGTCGTCGGGTTGCGCCGTGCCAGACGCGGGTGGCTCATCGACCATCAGGTCACCGCCCGCGGCCTGCACTGCCTGCTCGAAGCTCTCGACGGCCTCGACCATGGCGAGGATGCTATCGGGGGAATCGCTGTCGTGCACCGTGACGTTGCGGCTTCGCAGGCGCGCGGCGAGTTCCTCTGACACGCGTGCAACGTCGCGCTCAGTCGAGGTCTGACGTTCTTCTCTCATGTGATTCTCCGAGGCAAGTGGCTCCTGCGGCCGTCGGAGCAAGGGTGGTGCCTCCGACCCGGATTGGTAGCTTAAGCCGTCCCGACCGGAGCGCCATCCATGACCTTCAAGCGTTGCACAGTTGTGCTGATGGTCGACGCCATCGAACCCGTCCTCGATTTCTGGGTGACACGACTGGGATTCGAGAAAACGACCGAGGTGCCGCATGAGGATAGGCTGGGTTTCGTCATCCTCGCCCGCGACGGCGTCGAGATCATGTATCAGACCAAGGCCAGCGTTGCCGCCGACATCGCACCGCTCGCGCAATCACCGCAGCGCGGCACCTTTCTCTTCATCGAGGTTGCTGACCTCGACGACGTCGAGAAGCGCCTGCGGGGCATCGCGCCGATCGTACCGCGCCGCACGACCTTCTACGGCGCGCAGGAACTGATCGTGCGCGAGCCCGCTGGAAACGCCGTCACCTTCGCCCAGTTTGCCGCTGGCGACTAGCGGCTGGCAGGCTTCAGTGGCGGCGACTGCCAGAGCACGTGCGAGATCATCCACTTGCCGTCGTACTTGGCGAGCAACAGGTAATCGATGCCCCACCAGGCGGTGAGCTTGGCGCTTGCCGTCTGATCAGCCACGTCGAAGATCTCGATGATCTTCGGCGCATTGGCCGGAGCCGGAGTGTTGTTGCTGCGGACCCGGTTCGTGAAGTTGTGGAATCCCTGCCACGTCATCTGCATCCCGGCGTAGGTGGAGTCAGGGCGGCGGGAAAACCCATACTTGTACACTTCGGGGCGAATGCTCCGGATGTGCAGCGTGCTGTCTCCGGTATAGAAGCCGTCGACGTAATCGAGCACAGCGCGTCGTACCGCCTCCCGTTCCGCATTGGACGGCTGGGCCTGGGCGGCCGGCGTGAGCATCAAGCCCGCCGCAAGCACTGCAAGGAACAATTTCAGGGTGCGCATTGAATCTCCGTGGTTTCTACAATGTAGAAGTGTAGCCGTTCTTCGGCTACCCGTGGCCCTACGGAGGTGGCTGACGCCAGGTTCCGTCCCCCATTCTTTCCCAATGCACGTGAACGCGAAAGAGATCGTTCGCCGCCGTCTGGCTGGCCAATGGCTCAGCGTCCCCGGGCTGGAGTCCGCGTCCGAAGTAGTCGAGCGCCAGGGGGCGGTGCAGGCGCAGGATTACCCCGGCGCGGTCTGGGCGCTTTCGCAGCGGACCCGTGCCGGGCTTTCGGAGGCCGCTATCGACGCCGAGATAGACAGCGGCCAGATCCTGCGAACGCACGTGCTGCGCCCGACGTGGCATTTTGTGTCGCCGCGCGACATCCGCTGGATGCTTGCGCTGACGGCGCCTCGGGTGAAGCAGGTCATGGCTTCCTACAACCGGAAGCTGGAGCTGACTTCCGCCGTGTTCCGGCGCAGCCATGCGATCATCGAGAAAGCGCTGGCCGGTGGCCAGCACCGCACCCGTACAGAGCTGAAGTCACTGCTCGAGCGCGCGAAGATCAGCACGACGCCGTCCCAGCGCCTGGGACATCTCATGATGGAGGCGGAGCTCGACGCGATCGTGTGCAGTGGGCCGCGACGCGGAAAACAATCCACCTATGCGCTGGTGGACGAGCGAGCCCCACGCACGACGCAGCCGTACGATCGGGACGAGTCCCTCGGCGCGCTCGCGCGGCGATACTTCGCGACCCGTTCACCTGCGACCGCCCACGATTTCGCGTGGTGGTCCGGCCTCACCATCGGCGACGCTCGCCGCGCGATTCAGGTCGCTGGCCATCTGCGCGCATGGAGGAACGACGAGCGGACGTACTGGCTGGATGACGCCGCGGAGGTTCCGCGCTCGAAACGCACGACGCATCTCCTGCCGAATTACGACGAGTATTTCATCGGCTACCGGGACCGGAGCGCGATCGGCGGTCGCATCGCCAGCATCGCCGCGGTGACGGGCGGCAATGCACTGATTTCCCATGTCGCTTTCGTCGACGGCATGCTTGTCGGCGGCTGGCGTCGACTCGTCGAGGGCAACGAAGTTGTCGTGGCCTTCACACCGGTGGCGACCCTCTCGCCCGCGGAGCGCCGCCGCTTCGAGGCGGAAAGCACACGCCTTGCCAGATTTCTGGGCCGGCCGGTCGCCCTGCGCTGGAAATAGCCGCGTCTTGGCGCCGCTCCAGTTTCCGGAGCATGTTTCTGCATGACCTCTGTGTCCGGACTCGCGGTAGAGCCGCTGACGGAAACGCACGCCGATGAGATCGTGGACGCGCTTGCCGATGCGTTCCATGACTATCCCGTCATGCGGTTTGTGTGTGGGGAGACCGAACCTTATGCGTCGCGTCTCCACCGGCTCATTGAATTGTTCGTGAGCAACCGGGTGTGGCGAAATGAGTCGCTGTTCGGCATCCGTGATTCGAATGGCACCCTCATCGCCGCGGCAACCACGACACGACCCGACACACCGGACGCACCCAAGGGCCTCGTCCGCCTTCGGGACGAGATCTGGTCCGAGCTTGGCGCGGGATGTCGCGAGCGCTACGACCGATTCGCGGCGGCGACCCAGCGAACACCCGTGGAAGCGCTGCACCATCACCTGAACATGATCGGCGTCCGGTCGTCGCATCGCGGACGCGGATTGGCGCGGCCGCTGCTCCTGGCGGTGCAGCGTCTCGCGGAGCAGGATCCGGCGTCCGCTGGAGTGAGCCTGACGACGGAACTCGAGCGCAACGTCGCGCTGTACCGGCACTTCGGTTACGAAGTCGTCGGGTCGAGTGACGTCGATGCGTCCTTGCGGACCTGGACCCTTTTTCGGGCACGCGCTGGGTCGGCCCGACCCGGAACGGAATCCGAGCTGCCGGTGTCCAATGTCCAGTCCATTCCCTGACTCGAGGTTACCGCAATGCTTGCTGCAGTCGCGCTCTCCCTGCTGGTCGGCATCACGCCGTTGCCCGCAAACGACACGATCAAGGTAAAGGTAGGATCCCCGCTCCTCGACGCCAGCTATTTCCGTCCGCACGCGGCGCGCGTGCGTGTGTATCGCGGCCCCGAAGGCAGCGCGCCGGTGTCCGAATGGACGAACGAGCTCACCCTCGCCGACTCGGCCGGGCGCGCGATTCATCGATGGGTCACCCGCGGCACCCGGACCACCCCCAATGGCACGACGACCTGGGAATTGCTGCAGACCTATGACGCGAAGACGCTGCAGCCGTATGCATACCTGCGCCGCTCGAGCGACGGCGGGTTTACGCAATTTTCATGGGACGGCAAGCGGGTGCATGGTAGCCGGAAGGCACCACAGGATTCCGTCGCGCGTCCCTTCGAGCAGACCGTCGACCAGCCCGGGTTTTTTGCAGGCGCATCGGATCTGGTGCCGCTGGCGGCGGGGTTGAAGCGGGGAGTCATCGTCAGCGCACCGGTGTGGTCGCCGGGAATGCAGCAGACCCAGACCCGGACCTTCATCGTCATCGGCAAGTCCACGGTAAACGTGGAAGGCACGCCCGTCGAATCGTGGAAGGTCGAGGAACGGATGCCCGACGGAAAACTGTACGCCAACTGGTACCTGCTGGACCGGATTCCGTATATGGTATATGGCGAAGTCATGCTCCCGGACGGCTCCGTCCAGCGCATGACGGAAGTCACCATCCCCGCACTATCCCAGGACAAGCGATGACCCGAATGTCGTTCGCGCTCGCCAGCGCCAGTTTCCTCGGTATTTCAACTGCGGTCGCGCAGTCGCCGCCGGTCCAGCGGAGCGCACTGCACGACTATCGTGTCGTGACGATCGCCGAAGGGCTGGTGAATCCCTGGTCGATGGCATTCCTGCCTGGCGGCGACATGCTGGTCACGGAGCGGCCAGGGCGGCTGCGGATCATCCGGAATGGGAAGCTCCTGCCAAATCCGGTCGACGGTGTCCCGCGCGTGCGCGCCGGTGGCCAGGGCGGGTTGCTCGACGTCGTGCCCCATCCGCAGTTCGCGTCGAATCGCCTGATCTATTTCTCATATTCGAAATACAGCCCGGACACCGCGCAGGGGACGACCGCCGTGGCGCGTGGCCGGTTCGAGAACGACCGGCTCACGAATGTGCAGGACATCTTCGAAGCCAAGGTGTGGTCGCAGGGACGGGGACATCATGGCTCGCGACTGGCTTTCGACCGTAACGGGTTTCTCTTCGTGTCGCTGGGCGATCGTCAGGCGCCGCCTGCGGGCAACCTCGAGGCGCACCCGGCGCAGGACTTCCGCAATCACTTCGGCGCAATCGTGCGGCTGCATGACGACGGGCGCGTTCCGTCGGATAATCCATTCGTCGGGAAGACGGACACGCTGCCGGAGATCTTCAGCAAAGGGCACCGGAACGTCCAGGGACTCGTGATTCACCCGGAGACGAACGACGTTTGGGCCACGGAGCATGGGCCGCAGGGAGGGGACGAGGTGAACCTGGTCCGTGCGGGACGCAACTACGGCTGGCCGGTGATCGGTTTCGGCGTGAACTACCGGACTGGCGCTGCCATCCATTCCGGCACGATGCGGCAGGGAATGGAACAACCGGTGCATGTCTGGGTGCCAAGCATCGGGACGTCCGGGTTGATGTTGTATACGGGCGATCGGTTCCCGCAGTGGAAGGGCAGCCTGCTTGCCGGAGGCATGGTGGGCGAGCAGCTCGTACGGTTGACGCTGGATGGTCAGCGCGTCACGGGAAGCGAAACGCTGGTGCAGCGACAGGGACGGATCCGCGACGTTCGTCAGGGGCCGGATGGCTACATCTACCTGGCGATCGAAAGCCGGACAGGTGGGCCGACGCCCATCGTGCGGCTGGAGCCTGCGTCGGGAGGACGTTGATCGGGAGGTAGTTCGTGGCAGATCTCGAGCAGCGGCTTCTCGAGCATTTCGGCACCTCACATTCCATTCAGTTCGAGCTGCGCGGCGGCGGGATGTCGCGCGTCTTCGTGGCCGAAGATGTCGCCCTGAAACGGAAGGTCGTCATCAAGGTGCTGAACCCGGCGCTGGCGGCGACGGTGTCGGTGCAGCGGTTCCAGCGCGAGATCAGCATGGTCGCGAAACTGAACCATCCGAACATCGTGCCGGTGCTGACGGCCGGCGAAGTCGACTCGCTGCCGTACTTCATCATGCCGTACATCGAGGGGGAATCCCTTCGCGGACGCATTGGACGTGGCCCGCTCTCTTTGCGCGAGACGGTGGCGATCCTGAAGGACGTGATGCGCGCGCTCGCCTATGCCCACAGCGCCGGGATCGTCCATCGCGATATCAAGCCGGACAACATCCTGCTCGCGGGAAACGCCGCGCTGGTCACCGATTTTGGCGTCGCGAAGGCGGTGTCGGCGGCGCGCGAGCGCGGCGCGGTGCAGCCGGGACAGACCATTACGGGCGTCGGCATCTCGCTTGGCACGCCGCAGTACATGGCGCCGGAGCAGGCCGCTGCGGATCCCAACGCCGACGCGCGCGCGGATTTTTATGCGCTTGGCATCGTTGCGTACGAGATGCTCGTGGGATCGCCGCCGTTCCACGGGCGGACTCCGCAGGCACTGCTGGCCGCGCAACTCACGGAATTGCCGCCGCCGCTGGCATCGCGGCGGTACGACGTGCCGATCGCGTTGTCGAACCTGATCATGAAATGCCTGGAAAAGGATCCGGCGGACCGTCCCCGCAGTGCATCGGAGCTCGTGCATGTGCTCGAGAGTCCGGAGGCATTGTCTGGTCCAGTTGCGGCCACACCAGAAGCAGTGGCAAAGAAGCGCTGGCGCTTGCTGACCACGGCGTTCAGCGTGTTGTTGGCGACGACGCTCCTCGGCGCACTTGTGGTCTGGTCACTCTGGCCCGGAGCGCCGCCGCCGGCAGCGACGGTCGCGACAGCGCCGGCGACGACGGCAATCACGGTGCGCGTCAATCCCGTGGTGCCCATCGGGCCGGAGAGCACCGGTCCCGCGGCTGCCATGTCCGCGGCGATCGAGTCATCGCTGTTGCGGGCGGGACTTACCCTTGCCGGCGGCACGAGCCGCGCCGCAGTCGACTCCAACACGATCCTCGTCGAGACCACGCTGCAGCGCGCCGGCGACCGCGCGCGAGCGCTTGTGCGGGTGTTGACGTCTGACCCCGCAGTGCCCGTGTGGGCAGACCAGCTCGATTTCCGCGTGGTGGAAAGCTTCGCCGCCCAGGACACGCTCGCGGCACGCGTACTCCGTGCAGTTAACGACGCGCGTGCGAGGTTGCAGTAGCGCCGGTTCGAAACGCCGTTCGATGTTGAACCGTACGTGAGGGGAACCTCATCCCCTTCGCGATGCTGTCTCTCGGGTCTCTTGCTGTCGCGGCACGCACCAGTGGTGCGGCGCTGCGTGCAAATCCTGTTCGTGCGCTGCTGGCGACACTGGGCGTCGTCATCGGTTCTGCCGCATTGGTCGCGGTACTTGCCGTCAGTGATGGCGTGGAGGAGTATGCGCGCATTCGTGTGGCGCGACAGGGATTCGACCGCATCGTCATTCGCCCGATCGTGCACGATACGGTCGATGGCCAGTACGTCCCGCGCCTGAGCGTCGCGTCACTGGGATTGTCTGAACTTGAATCCGCGCGCGCGGTGCTCGTTCCTGGTGAGCGGTTGGTGCTGTCGCGCGGTGCGCTGGGACTTGCCCAGTTGCCGCAGTCGGGTCGAGCGCGAGCCGTGCAGCTCCGCGGCGTAGCGTACACCGAGACCGACAACTTTGGTGACTCTGTTGCCGCGGGACGCCTGTTGACGCCCGCCGAGGCAGCGACCGGTGCCGACGTTGCGGTGGTGAACAGTGCACTGGCGCGGGCCATCGCCGGCGACTCTGCGGCGCCAGTGACGAGCGCGATCGGGGATTCTCTGCAGCTGGGCGCCCGCTGGCTCCGGGTCGTGGGAGTCACCGCGTCGCTTTCGGATTCCCCAGGCGAGCGTCGAGGCGTGCTCATGGCGATCGTGCCCATGTCGGTGTTCGAGTCCGCGCCTGTTGCAGGCGGGTCTTCGCGCAGCGCGCCCTACATGAGCGTCCTCACTTCCCGGGCCGAGGACGTTCTACCCATGCGTCAGCGCATGGAAGGATGGCTCGCCACGACCGATCCGCGGTGGACGTCGAACTACCAGATCCAGGCGCGGACCCAGGAGCAGCTGGATGAAGTGCGCAAAGGGATGCTCATTTTCCGCCTGCTGATGGGCTCCATTACGGGGATCACGCTGATTGTCGGCGGGATCGGCATCATGAACGTCCTCCTGGCCTCCGTGGCGGAGCGGACGCGTGAGATCGGGGTCCGAAAGGCGGTCGGAGCGAAGCGCGGCGACATCCTCCTGCAGTTTCTCGCGGAGTCAGTGACGATCACCGGTGTGGGGAGCGCCATCGGGACCGCGGTGGGGTTGGCGGGAGCGTATGGTGTGACGGCCATCATGCGCGCGCAGACGGAGGCGCTGATTCACGCGGCGACGACTGGGCAAACGCTGCTCATCTCGGCGGCCCTGGCGGTGATCGTCGGTATCGCCTTCGGCACCTATCCAGCCATGCGCGCTGCGCGTCTCGCGCCGATCGACGCCATTCATACGGAGTAAAATCCGCGCGAGCGGATCTCATCCATGCGCGATTGACAACGGCTGGTTCCCGTGACATCGTGTCCCCTAACCTGGTTTGTGGAGACACATGCTGCGCGACGCCAATGACCTGCTGCACGGCACGCTGGACGTCCTCGTCCTGAAAACGCTGTCGTGGGCTCCGATGCACGGCTACAGCATTGCCCGCTGGATCGAGGAACGCACGCGGAACGAGCTGGCCATCGTGGATGCGGCGCTGTACAAGGCGCTCCACCGCCTCGAGGCCGACGGAGCGGTCGCCGCCGAATGGGGGTTGTCCGATAACAACCGGCGCGCGAAGTACTACTCCATCACGACTCGTGGACGCCAGCTCCTGCGTGCCGACGCGGCGACGTGGCGTCGCTACGCGACCGCCGTGGCACGCGTGCTCGAGGCCACCTGAGCGATGTCGCTTTTCCCGCCCGGAATCCGTCGCGCGCTGCGGCTGCCGTCGAGCGCGGAGCGGCTCACCCGGGAACTGGATGACGAGGTGCGCTTCCATCTGGAAGCGCGTATGTCCGACCTGATGTCGCAGGGATGGTCCGAAGCGGCCGCGCGTGACGAAGCCCTTCGTCGCTTCGGGGACGCCGACGACCTCCGCACGTATTGCCAAACCATTGAGGTACCACAGATGCGACGCATGCGTTTTCACGAATGGTGGGAAGGGTGGCTGCAGGACGTGCGCTTCGGCGCCCGCCAACTGTCTCGCTCGCCCGGATTCTTCCTGGTCGCCGCGCTGACGCTGGGTCTCGGGATCGGTGCGTCAACCTCCATCTTCTCGGTCGTGCGCGGCGTGTTGTTACGTCCGCTGCCGTATCCGGATGCCGACCGGATCGTGCAGGTCTGGCAACTCGGAGCAAAGGGCGGGCAGAACCAGATGTCCGACCGCAACTTCGACGACCTGCGCGCCCGCAGCCGGAGCTTTGCGGCGATGGCGGAGATGGTTCCATCAGGCCCGGTGACTGTGAGCGGCATCGCCGAACCCGTGCGCACCCGCGCCTCGGTGGTCATGGGTGAGTTCTTTGATGTGCTTGGCGTGCGTCCGATGATGGGACGGCTCTTCGAGCCCGCGGAGCTGCGCGAGAACGGAACGCCGGCGGTGCTGATCAGCTATGGCTTCTGGCAGCAGAGCCTTGGCGGCGCTCCCGACGCGGTCGGACGGACGATGACCTTCAACAACACGGCGTTCACGATCGTCGGCATCATGCCACCGTCGGTCCGTTACCCTGTGGACGCGGAACTGTGGATTCCTCGCGAGTTGAGCCCGAAGTTCGAGAGCCGGACCGCGCACAACTTCCAGGTGCTGGCGCGGCTCGCGCCTGGTGTAAGCGTCGAGCAGGCCTCGCGTGAAGTGACTGACATCGCCCGTCAGTTGAAGACGGAGCTCGGCGACCAGACGAACATGGTCGACGTGGCGCTTGTTCCCTTGCGAGAGCAGTTGGTGGGCGGAACGCGTTCGACGCTGCTGATGCTGCTGGCGGGATCCGGCGTGCTCCTGCTCATCGCGTGCGCCAATGTCGTCAACCTGCTCATCGCGCGCATGGCGGGACGCCAGGCGGAGATTGCGCTTCGCGCAGCCCTGGGCGCAGGGCGGGCACGCCTCGCCCAGCAGTGCCTTGCAGAATCGATCATTCTCGCGACGGCGGCCGCGGCGTTCGGTATCGCCTTCACGTTTGCCGGGGTGAAACTGCTGCTGATGCTGCAGCCGGGAAATCTGCCTCGGATCCAGGAAGTGGCGATCGACGGACAGGTGCTGGGATACGCCATCGCCATCGCGGCCTTCGCCGCAGTCGTGATGGGTCTGCTCACCGCATGGCGAGGCGGAGCGGGGGCGTTGCGCGAATCATTGTCGCAGTCGCAGCGCACGCAGGGAGGCAACCTGTCGTCGGAGCGGGTACGGCGGGGACTGGTGGTCGCGCAGGTAGCACTCGCGGTGGTTCTCCTCGTGGCCGCCGGGTTGTTCGCGAGAAGCTTCGCGAAGGTGCTTGGCGTAGATCCGGGCTTCGGCATGGAGCATCGCGTCGTCGTGGACGTCTCGCCGGGGAATGGCGGCCCCGAGACGGCGCGAATGTACGATGAGTTGCTCGCCCGATTCCGCGCGATCCCCGGAGTACTGAATGCCGGCGGCGCCAACGTCGTTCCGCTGGGCGGCGGCTCCACGAGTAACGGCACCTTCCTGATCATGCGGAGCCTCGACGAGCCACTGCGGATGGAGGATGTCGAACGATTGCAGCGCACGCCTGAGCGCATCGGCAGCGCGGAGTTCCGGCTTGCAAGTCCGGGGTACTTCGAGGCGATGGGCATCAAGCCGGAACGTGGTCGCTTGTTCGAGGAGCGCGATGTCGAGAGCGCGCCGCACGTCGCCGTCATCAGCGCGTCGCTCGCAAAAACGCGTTGGCCCGACGAGAATCCGATCGGGAAGGTCATCCAGTTCGGCAACATGGATGGCAACCTGACCCCCTTCACGATTGTTGGGGTCGTGGGCGATGTACGTGAGTCCAGCCTCGCGTCGCCGCCGAGGCCCACCTTCTATGCGTCGTACCGGCAGCGGAACCGCGGCACCTGGCGCTTCAATTTCGTACTGTCCACGGCGCAGGATCCAACGACGATCGTTAATGCCGCACGTCGCGTCGTCCGGGACGTGCGTCCGGACATGCCGCCACGCATCCGGACCATGGAGACCCTGGTCAGCGCATCAGTCGCCGATCGCCGTTTCATCCTGACGCTCGTCGGAGTCTTCGGAGCGGCGGCGCTCGTGCTGGCCGCCCTCGGGATCTACAGCGTCATTTCGTATCTCGTCGCGCAGCGAGCGCGCGAGTTGAGCATCCGCGTGGCCCTCGGCGCCCAGCGCGGGGACGTGCTTCGCATGGTGCTCCGCCAGGGGCTGTGGCTTGCCGCGACCGGCATCGTTGTCGGCGCCGTTGCGTCGTACTATGCGACACGCCTGTTCGAATCGATGCTGTATGGTGTGACGGCAACAGACCCGGCCGCATTTGGAGTCGTGATGGCGGGACTTGCCGTCGTCGCACTCGTCGCGAGCTGGATGCCGGCGCGACGCGCGGCGCGCGCACAGGCGATGGAAGTCCTGCGCTCGTAGCATTTCGGACGATTCCGCCAGCGGGGCGCGGCGCTCGTACGGCTCTGGCGCCCGCTGGTAGCTTCCGGCGTGCGTTTTCTCGGGCCGCTGGTCTTCATTCTCCTGCTCACCGGGCTGGCATGGACGCTCGTCGGCGTGCACGTCGTCGGCGACGTCCCGGGCGGTTGGTCAACCATCGCCGGTGCGTGGGCGATCGCCGCCCTGCCCGTGTTTGTCCTCGCACGGAATTTCACGACCGGTCGGTATCCATCTGCGGCCACGCGCCTGTTCCTCTTCCGGCCCTTCTGGTATGCGCAGCTGCTGATGCTGGCGCTCGCCCTTGCGAGCTCCGCGGCGTTTCTCCTCGGCCTGCCCTTCGGCGCGGGATCAGCGGCGGGACGGTGCGCGGTTCTCATCGGCGCGGTGGCGCTGATAAGCATCGGATTGTGGGGCTACGTTGGTTCGCGCCGGCTTGTCGTGAGGCACATTACGCTGAGCCCACCCCGCATGCCGCGCGCCCTGGATGGATTGCGGATCGTTCAGCTGACCGATCTTCACGTTGGCCCGCAGACATCACGCCGGCACCTCGCGCGAATCGCGGACGCGGCGCGCGTGGCAGCGGGCGACATCATCGCGTACACGGGCGACCAGGTCGATGATCACCCCGCGGACATCGAGGTATTTGCATCCGCGTTCGGGACGCTGCAGGCTCCCCTCGGCGTCTATGCCATTCCTGGCAATCACGATGTGTATGCCGGATGGGACGAGGTCCGGCGTCGTACCGAGACCATGGGTGTGCGCGTCCTCGTCAACGATGCCATCGGGCTCGAATACAAGGGTACACGGTTCTGTCTCGCGGGCACCGGCGATCCTGCCGGCCGTCAAATGGGTGCCGCCGGAAAATCCGCCGCGCCGGACGTCGATGCCATGTTCACGAAGGTGCCGCATGGCGCATTCTGCGTCACGCTCGCACACAATCCCGCGTTGTTCCCGGCACTTGCGCCCCGTGCCGATGTGGTGCTCAGCGGCCACACCCATCATGGCCAGTTCTCGATCCCATCACGGAACTGGAGTCTCGCGTCGGTATTCCTCGAATATGCGATGGGCACGTATGAGCGCAGCGGCTCGCTGCTGTATGTCAGCCCGGGGACGAACTACTGGGGAATTCCATTTCGGATCGGCGCACTTCCCGAAGTCACGGTGGTGACGTTCCGCGCAGTATCGCAAGGGTGAGGAAGGGCTAGCAGCGCGACGTGATCACCGGGGGCGACACGCCGGGACCGGTTGCATCGGGCGTGGTCGCGACCGAATCAGCCAGGTGCTGCATGAGCGCCGCGCGGGCTGGGGGCACGACCACATCCACTCCGATGCGTGTTCGCAGCGTGGCGGGAAGTCCCACCACTGACGTCCCGAGAATTCTGCGGTACATGACAAGCGCCGTGAAATAGGCACCCTCCGGGCTCGCGTGAATGCCGTCCATGTACAACCTCGCCTGATCCGCCACCGGCAACGACGCCCACGCCGCGGCCGCCGGGAGGAGCAGGGCACCCACCTCCTGCGACGCAATCCGGTAGGACTCGATGGATGCGGTCGTTTGTCCCGGCTGCCCATTCGCTCCCCAGACCTGATACATGGCGAGCCTCGCGCCGGCTTTCTGAACCTCCGCAGCGAAGAGCCGCGCGGCGAGGATCAGCGTGTCGCGACAGACGCCCGCCGGTGTCCATCCCTGCTGCAGGACCACAAACGTCCATTGGCGACGACGGATCTGCTGGGCGGCGGAGCCGTCGTTCCAGTGGTCGATGAGCGCATACGATGGCGCCGCGACTGTCATCACGGCCACCGGCGATCCCCCGGCCGAGTCGGCGAGTGCCTGAAAAATTCCCGGGACATCGTGGACGAAGGTGTGACTGTTCCCGATGAACAGCACTGGCATCCCTTCGCCGATGAGCGCCGGTTCGGGGGCAGTGGCAGTGGGAAGGCACGCGACAAGGGTCGTCAGGGCCAGCGCACAGCCGAGCGCCCGGGTCTTTCCGCGGTATGTCATGGAAACATGAATTCGCGTTGAAGCGCGGCGCCACGCGTCGTTTGTGATGGGACGCGCCGCGACGGGATGAACGGTCTTGGCGCGTGATCACGATACGGTACCATGTGGCGTCGCTCACACGAATCCCATGCGCCTGATCCTCCCGCTCCTTTTGCTTTTCGTCACAACTCCCGTCGTGCGCGCGCAGGACCCTGCTGTGGACTCGGCACGGACCGCGCGGTCGGCATGGGCCAGTGCCGTGCGCGCCATCCGGGAGGGCGACACGACTGCGGCGCGCGTCCAGGTGGATCGGGCCGCGTCGGCGTGGCCGACCCAGCCGTACTACCGATGGCAGCAGATCCTGCTCGCCGCGCGCGCGCATGATACGGCACTCGTGCGCGCGAAGCTGCTCGCGTTCACGCGCATGGAGCTGAGTGCCGACCTGGAGGACAGCGCCCTTTCGGAATTCCGAGAGCGTCCGTGGTTTGCGCACGTGCGTTCGCTGAATGCGGCGAACGCGTCGCCGATCGTACGGAGCGAAGCTTTCGCGATTCTGCGTACACCGACCATCTGGCCCGAGGGTGTGGACGTCGATGTGTCCTCCGGCACGGTGTACGTGTCGAGCATCAGGCATCGGACGATTATGGAATTCAAGGCTGGCCATGTGGAACGGCCCTTGTGGCCACTGGACAGCGGTCCCGGAGCCGTGCTGGCAGTGCGCCGCGCTCCATCCGGCGATGCACTGTGGGTGACGATTGCGGGGCTGCCGCAGATGCGCGGCTTTCATCCGTCCGACAGCGGCACCGCTGCGCTGTTGAAGGTGCGCATCGCCGACGGCGCGATCCTCCGCCGCATTGATCTACCGCCCGGAAAGCACGTTCCGGGGGACCTGGCAGTGACGCGCGCTGGTGACATCTACGTATCCGATTCGCATGAGCCGGTGCTGTATCGCCTGGCCGCGGGAAGCGATCGCCTGGAAGCCATCCGCAGTCCTCTGTTCCGATCGTTGCAGGGCATTGCCATCGATCCGTCGGGTCGCGTGTTTCTGGCCGACTATTCTCATGGGCTGCTGCGGCTCGATCCGGCGACCGGCGAAGTCATCCGCATCGCGGACGCGCCGCACTCCACCGCGTTGGGCTGCGACGGAATCGCCTGGCACAACGGTGCAATCATCGCGATCCAGAATGGCTTCGCGCCAGCGCGGATCATGCGCTTCAGGCTCAACGGCGCCGCGGATTCGGTGGCGACGGCCGAAGTGATCGATCGAAACTCGGCACTGGCCGACGAGCCAACCCTTGGTGTCGTCATCGGCGACGACCTGTACTACGTCGCCAACAGCCAGTGGGAGAAGTACACCGCCGCAGGTGTGCTGCGTCCCGGCGTCATACTCTCCCCGCCGGTGATCCTTCGCCTCCGTCTCAAGCTCTAGATCGAGGCGCCCCCAAGCATCCGGGTCTGGAATCGCTCCCGAAAGCTGCGTGACAACCGGAGCTTGTGTCCCGACTGCAGCACGATCACGTAGTCGCCGCCAAACCATGGCTGCACTTCCTTCACGCGCTCGATGTTCACGATGAAGCGGCGGTGGGTGCGGACGAACATCCGTGGGTCCAATCGCTCCTCGCACGACGCGATCGTGGCCCGCACGAGATGGTTCGCCGTTCCGACGTGAAGGCGCACATAGTTTCCATCTGCCTCAAGCCAATCCACGTCGCTGGCACGGATGAACTGCGTGCGGTCGCGGCGCTTCACCATGAAGCGGTCGAGTCGCCCCGCCGGTGAACTTCCAGCCGGCTCGCGCCGTTCCGCCCTGATCTCATCGAGCAGCCGGCGGAGCTCGGCGTCGGAGTCCTCGCGAGACGCGGCGCTCGCCCAGCGGATGGCCCGATCGAGCGCCTGCATGAATCGTTCAGGTTCATACGGCTTCAGGAGATAATCCACTGCAGCCGCCTCGAACGCGCGCAGGGCGTACTGATCGTAGGCAGTCACGAAGACGATGGACGGCATGCGATCCAGATCCAGCAGTCCGACGACATCGAAGCCATCGAGATCGGGCATCTGGACATCGAGGAGGACGATGTCGGGTGCCAGGCGATTGATGGCCTCGACGGCAGCGCGACCCCCGCTGCATTCCGCCACGAGCTCGACGTCGTCACGTGCCGCGAGCAGCCGCGTCGCGCGCCGGCGGGCGATTGCCTCGTCGTCTGCCACAACGACGCGCATGGTCATGTTCGCAACAGCAGCTGTCCGTCGCTCCACGTGGCCTCCGTCAGTCCGTGTTCCAGATACCCGGTGATCTGTTCTGTCAGCGCGCCGGTGGCAGCACGCGCGGTTGGGGCGTGCCAGGCCGCGATCCGCAGCCCCTCGCCAAGGCGGCGAATCGCGAGATGCACCGCGCCCGGCGCATCGCTCGCGCTGCCGATGACGGCATCGATCGCGGCGCGGAGAATCCCGTTGGGCACCGGCTCCAGGGCGGCGCCGCGCTCCTCATCGATATGCAGCGTCACTCCTGGCACGGTCGCGATCGCAAGGAGACGCACATAGGCACGTGCGCCATCGAGCTCCTGCGCAAGCGGTACCTCATGGTGCCGCATCGCATCGAGCGTCGCCCGAAGGAATTCGCTGAGTTCCACCAGCCGTGATTCCGCACGCCGGCGATCCGTTTCCACCAGCGTGACGAGGCTGCGCAGGACGTCGAACAACATCGTCGGGCGCAGCTCGAGCATCACGCGATTCAGGCGGGCTTCCTGAAGCTCGACGCGCAGCCGCTGCGCCATGGATTCCCGCTCGCGCAGCCACGACTCGAAGGTCTGGTAGTGCGCTCCAAGCAGCAGGATGGCATAGATCGCCACATTCCAGGAATACAGCTCTGTGTCGAGTCCTTCCCACAACGCCTGGCTGGTGCTGCCGGCGACGACACGAGTCAGGAAGGTGTGACTGAATGCAAACACGCCAGCCGCCACCGCATGAACCGCCATGCGCCGCGGCACGCCCGCCCCGCGCAGCGGAATGGCGCGTGAGAATGCAATGACCAGCGGCGTCAGCGCGAGCCACACGATCGCAACCACGATGTCGTATCGCAGCGCACCAGCAAACGCCTCGGCGGTAAACCGGTCGCGCAGCCACATGTAGCCGAGGCTGTGCTGAATTCGAAACAGCGCGACCGCTGCCCATCCGATGAGCAGCGCGCGGGTCGGATGCGCGAGCACCCACTCGATGACTGCGCTGCCGGCCGCCTGCGCGTGAGCCGTTGGAGCGTCCCGTGCGACGGGCTGCGCGGGGTTGGCGTGGCGCAGAGGAATGTCGAGCCGTGCCGTCGTGCCGCCTTCAGCCTCGGACCGGAGCTCGAGCGAACTGTCTGCCCCGTAGAAGGTGCTGAGTCGTCCGCGGATGTTCGCGAGCCCCATTCCGCGGCTTTCCTGATACGTGGCGGCGTTGAGGCCGGCGCCGTTGTCGGTGACCGTGACCTGAAGACGCGACTGCGCGACCCGCGCGACGATGCTGATTCGTCCCCGTTCGGTGCGCCTCATCAGCCCGTGGTGCACCGCATTCTCGACGAGGGGCTGCAGCACGAACGGCGGGAGGAACGCGGTACGACTCTGCGCGTCAACGTCGAGATCGATGACAAGCCAATCCGCGAAACGCAGGCGCTGAATCTCGAGGTAGGGACTGAGGGCGCGGACTTCCTCATCGAGCGAGACCAGGCCGCTGCCACGACGGGAGACCGCGGACTCCAGCAGCGCGATCACGTTCTGAAGCATCCGCGCCGCCGTCTTCGGCGCCTCATGCGCGAGCTCGGCGATGCTGCCCAGGGCGTTGAAGAGAAAGTGCGGGCGTAGCTGCAGGTCGAGATACTCCATCTGCGACGCCATCAACTGCGTTCGCAGCGCGCTCGTCCGACGCTCCTGCGCCACAAGGGCATCGAGGCTGTCCAGCGCACGCGATGCCCAGATGGCGGCGAGATAGCTGGCGATGGTCAGGTCGGCGAAGTAGGCCAACGTGACGTCGAACGGGACCGCCACCTGGCCGCCGAGGAGGAGCACCAGCTGGCGGCGCAACACGGTGATGGCCAATGCGGCCGCAACCAGCAGGGGGACGTGCCATCCCACGAGGAGCGGAAGCCCCCAACCGCGCCCACTCGCGGCACGGTGCCACGCCCCCACCACTGGGGTGAGCAGCGCCCAACCCACTGCGAGGGCGATCACCTGGATCACGGTGTTGTAGAACGAAACCTCTGACCGCACTCCCAGGGCACCGCGCAGGAGGGCCTGAACGACGCCAAATACCGTCCAGCCGAGGAGCAGCCAGAGCCAGCGGGAAGAGGACGATCGCAGGGCTGAGATCACGGTGGGCGAGAGGTACCTGATGTTATCGGTCGGCGCGACTCACGTGGGTTGGCCAGGGACGAAACGAGCCATGACAGGATGGAAGACCGCACAGCGGGGACGAGGCGAAGCGCACGCGGTTCGTCCCCCGCTGCAGCGGGTGGCAACATTGCAATACCGAACGCAAGGCGTGCCTGTGATCATGCGTCATGCTCAGGCGAATCCTCATGAAAAAACCCGTTGTCTGGCGCAGGTCCATCCTGTTCGCGGCACTCTCCGGCGTGTGCAGCTGCCTGAGCATTCCAAGCACAGCTCCGCGGCTGATCGGCGAAGGCCGACTCGCGCTGTTCATCGGCAACAGCTACCTGTACACCATGGACGTCCCAGGCATTGTCCAGGCGCTTGCCGACAGCGCCGGCGGGGACAAGCTCGCGGTGATGACGGTCGCAGGTGCCGACATGGCGCTCATCGATCATTGGTACGAAGGCACCTCACGGCAGGAGATGGCGAAGCGCCCGTGGGAATGGGTGGTGCTGCAGCAGGGACCATCCTCTACCGAAGTAAACCGCGATTCACTGCGTCTCGTCACGGGGATGTTCAGCCAGGCCATGACGAGCGGTCAGCCGACCCTCTTCTCGGCGTGGCCCAGCGCCCAACGCCCTCAGGATTTCCCGCGCGCGATCGAGTCATACCGCCTGGCGGCCGCGGATGTGGGCGGCATCTACGCACCCGTCGCGGCGGCATGGGTTGCCGCATGGAACCGCAATCCCGCCCTGAAGCTGTACGCAGACGGCTTGCATCCGTCGCCCGAGGGCGCATATCTCTCGGCGGTGGTCGTGTATGGCGCGCTGTTGAACCAGTCCCTGAGCGATCTGCCGGACGGCGTCCGCACCCAAAGCGGCGTTCGGATCAGCCTTGCACCGGCGACCGCGCAATTGCTTCGCGACGCAGCCGCTGAAGCGCTCGCGGCGAGATAAATCCCGGCGGGTCCTGATTTACTCGACGGTAATCTGCCGCCACTGCCCCTGGTTGAACCGCAACACACTCAGCGCGCATCGCGTGGCGTGCCCGGCAAGAATGGCAAGCCAGATATCCATGGGATCCAGGGTGCCCAAGCGCTGGATCACGAAGCAGATCCCGAGCGGCACCGCGATCTGCGAAACGATCGAGATGTACAGAGGGCTCTTCGTGTCGCCGGTGCCCTGCAATCCTCCCGTATAGGTGAGGGCCACTGCGATGAGCAGCCCGGACACGCTCAGGACACGGAGGAGTTGCACGCCGATTTCCACCGCCGCCGCGTCGTTCATGCCGAAAATCCCGAGCATCTGGCGCGGCGCAAAGAGGAAGAGCGACCCGATGATTGCGGCACCAGCCAGCGCAAATCGCGCGGCGACATGCACTGCCTGATTGGCACGATCGGGATTGCGTGCGCCGAGGTTCTGCCCGGCGACTGCGGCGGCGGCTCCCATGAGGCCGACCGACGTCCAGGTGATCAGCGAGAATAGCTGCGAGTACGAGACTGCGAACGCCGCCTGTGCAGCGGCGCTCTGGGCCAGCGAACCGATGAAAGCCAACATCAGCACACCGCCGATGTTCATCGCGATCCCCTGGATTCCCGTCGGCAGCCCGAACCGGAACAGCGATCGGATGATCGTCCAGTCTGGTGCAAGGCTCTTGTGACGCGGAAACGCGACAACCCAGCCGCCCGTCCAGAGCTTATAGAACGCGTAGATGCCGACGATGCCGGAGGCGAGCACCGTGCCCCACGCAGCTCCGGCCGTTCCCATAGCGGGTATTGGTCCCGCGCCGCGGATGAGGATGACGTTGAACACGATGTTCAACACGGTCATGAGCACGCCGAGGATCATCGGTGTGCGTGCGTCGCCCGCGGAGCGGAGGGCACCACTGAGCATGAAGAACATCAGCATCCCGCTGCTGAACACGAACATGATGCGCATGTACGGCAGCGCTTCACGCTGAACGGCAGGCGTCGCGTTGACGAAATCCAGCAGGGCGGGGGAGAGGAAATAGCCCGCCGGTGCCATGATCGCCACGGACATCACGGTCGCGACGAGAAACGCCTGGTAGACGGTGCGATCCGCCTTCTCTTCCTCACCGGCGCCGACAAAACGCGCGACGAGGACACTCATGCCGGTGAACACCGACATCATGAAGACGATGATGACGATCCAGATCTGGGTCGCGACGCCGATGCCCGCGTTTGCCTCGAACCCGACAAACCGACCGACCATCACGTGGTCGATGATCCCCTGAAGGCCGCCGATGATGTTGGTGAGCATCGTCGGCCATGCCAGCTTCCATACTGCTGACCGGAGCGGTCCTTCGATGATCGAGCGATCGTACTTGCGACGCTCGCTCGCCGGGGGCGGGGGTGCAACCGCGGGCGCCGCAGCAGGAGGAGTGGGTGCGGGAGTACCGGGGACGGGTGCGGCCGCGGGCGCGGCGGAGTCGCTGACGGGCTGGCTCACGACATGAATCTACGACACGCGCCGCCGCTGAGTGTCATCTGGGCGTCAGGACGAGCCGGTGCGCCTGAACCCGCTCCACCGCTGCACGGGAAAAGGCGAGAGGGAAGTATTCGCCGCGCCCATACGCGTCGACGAGATTTCGGTAGAACGGACTGCCCGGCTGGCCGGATTGCCCCGGAACGTTGGTCGCCACCGAGGCATCGAGATCGTCCATGTCGATGATCTGGCGATATGTGGCGCCGACCGCCGCGACAAACCCTGATCCTCCGTGCCGCTCCACTCCCGGGATGTCATACGTGCGGACGAAGGCATGCGGGAACTGGCTGCGATTGAACTTCCCCCATCGCCAGCCGGCGGTGTCCGGGCCGAGGCGGGTGCGTAGTGAATCCATGGCGCGTCGGATCCATGGCTCCAGCACTGCCTTGCGCGCGTCGATCGGAACGTCTGCGCCCCATTCTGTGCTCACTCCAGGCGCGACAAATCGATACAACGCGGCGGCGTAACTGTCTCGCCGATGTTGGCCATCCCACTCGGCAAGTGCCCGACGCGCCCGTTCCACGCCGGCGTCAGCGGACTCCCAACCGCGGAAGTAAGGAACGTCGGCCGCACCGGCGGCATTGAACGCATCGTGCTGGAGCGCCTGATGATCGGCAATCGTGAACTGTCGGCCGCTGGAGAACACCTGCGCCAGCCTCCGATACCGGGAATCCTGACGTCCTTGCTTGAAGAAGAGCGGTGGATCGTATTCCGGCGGATGAATGTCGTGGTTCGCCGTCGCGATCCACCCCCGCTCGGGGTTCACCTCGCGCGGCAAGTCTGTGCGGAGTCCATCCCATTCGTACTCCCCCGTGCCGGGAACGGGAAGCCGCCCCTGCCAGTTCGGTCGTTTGGGAGACGCCGCCGACGCCTGCCACGCGATATTTCCCCGCGTGTCTCCACACACCATGTTTTCCGTCGGGGCAAGGAAGTACTTCTGGGCGTCGAGGAACTCGTTGCAATCGCGGAGACTGTGATAACGCAGTGCGCTCACGTATCCAGCAGTCCCCGGCAGGTGCATCGTCGAGCGCATCACGTACGCGCGGTGGTTCACGGTGTCTTCATGGAAGACGGGACCATGGCGCGAGAACTTGTACGTCACCACATCGTCTGGCGCGTGCCGGATACGGATGGTGTCACGCTCGACGCGCATGCGCTCCCACTGCCCTCGAAACAGCACCTGATTGCGGTCGGCCGGATTCACTGTCTCGACGTACACATCCGACTGATCCGTGCCGACGATGGTGAGACCCCACCCAATGTGCTCCGTATGCCCGATCATGACCCCCGGCAGCACGGCTTCGGTCGCACCAATGACGTTCCATCCCGGCGCATTCAGGTGCACGATATAGCGGATGGAAGGACTGGCCACGTTGCGATGCGGGTCATTCGCAACGATGACATGGCCGTTAGGAGACAGCTTCGCCGATGTCGCCCAGTTGTTGCTTCCCGGGGAGTGCTCCTGGACGCCCGTATTCTCACTCGGCCGTTCCGCGGCTGCGCGGAATTCCGGAAGCATCTCCGGGCGTACGACTCCCGTACGCAGCTGGTTGAGTGACGCGATGACGTCGTTGCCGATGATGCCGTAGTTCACCCCCTCCGGGACAGTGAGCGGGCGAAACGGCGATGGATTGGCGGCACGATTGGCGGAATCCGTACCTACCCGCGCGACGAGCTGCGCGAGCCGCATTTCGGAGAAGAGGTCGCTCGTCGGCATCGCCGTCTGCGAGCGCAGGAGCGCGATTTCTGGCGTCCACGGGAGCGGCCGGATCCCCGTGATCCGGAACTCTGCGGGAAGATTCTCGCCGGCCAGCGCAATGAAGGCATTCACGCCACGTGCGAATGCATCGAAGATCCGCTTTCCCTCCGGGTGATAGCTCTTCCATTCGCGATCGTCGAAGGGCCCGCGGAAACTCAGGAGCCGCACCAGGCGGTCGTGCTGCAGGTACGCAGGGCCGAGGATCTCTGACAGGCGACCTTCATAGGTGCGCCGGTACATCTCCATCTGCCACAGGCGGTCCTGCGCCTGCACGAATCCTTGTGCGAAGAAGAGGTCGTCGATGTTGCGCGCGTAAATGTGAGGCACCCCCCACTGGTCGCGGACGACTTCAACGCTGTCGCGGAGTCCGGCAAGCGTCGTCCGGCCATCGATGCGCGCAAGCGACGCTTTCGCGACATCGTCGAAGATGTCTCGGGTCATCGGCGCGAGAACAAGCAGCAGGGGTGTGAGGACCAGCAGTACGAGTCGCATGCGATAAGGGTGCAGCGTTGCCGCGTCGCCTGCCAGAGCGACCTCCCTGCTACCTGCATACAAATCCTTGACGTCCGGCGAACCGCACCCTATCCTGCAGCCATGCACTCGATGAATCGCGCCGGCAATCGAAACTGGAACTCCACCCGGAGGTCCGGCTAGCTCGCGCGCACTGATCGTCGGATGCGTTGCTGCCCGCCAGACCTCCAGGTCTCGCGGGCTTTTCGTTTTGCGCCCCTCAACTGACAAGCCGACAAGCCGACAAGCAGTCGTCCCTGAACCTCTAAACCATCAAAACCCTGAAACCCTCTTGGGGTGTAGGTCAATTGGCAGACCGCCCGGCTGTTACCCGGGAAGTTGCAGGTTCGAATCCTGCCGCCCCAGTTTCCCGACGTGAAAACAACCCTCAAGATCTGCGCATCCGCCGCACTCGCCCTCGCCCCGGGATGCTCCGGTGCGGTGCGCGTCGAGCCGTCGTCACCGGCCGCGTCTGACGCGAACGCGGGTGACTGGCGCGCATACGGATACGACGCGCTCGGGTCGCGTCATTCACCGCTCGCACAAATCAATCGCGAGAACGTCCATCGCCTCAGCGTCGCCTGGACCTATCACACGGGTGAACCCCTGCCGTCAGGCCGTCGGCGCTCCCTGGAGGCGACGCCACTTGTCATCGACGGCACAATGTTCCTGGCGACGCCACTCGGAAAGATCGTCGCGCTGGACCCGGTGACCGGCAGGGAGAAGTGGACCCACGACGCAAAAGTGGATCCCAATGCACGATTCGGGGACTTCGCGTCACGCGGCGTCAGTGCCTGGCGTGATCGGATCATCGCCGTCACGGTCGACGGCCGCATGTTCGCGCTCGACATGCGCACCGGGCAGCGCATCAACGCCTTTGGACAGAACGGCGAAGTATCCCTGCGTGCCGGCCTGCGTAACGCACCCGACTGGGATACCGAGTTCGAAGTCACCTCGCCGCCGGCGATCGTCAACGATATCATCGTCGTCGGCTCGGCCATTGCCGACAACAGCCGGATCGATGCGGCGAGTGGGGAAGTGCGCGCGTACGATGCACGCACCGGCGCACTCCGATGGACGTGGGATCCGGTGCCCAGGTCTGCCGCGGATCCTGCGTACAACTCATGGCAGGGACCGAATGCGCATCGCACCGGGGCCGCAAATGCCTGGAGCGTGATCGCCGCGGATCCAGCCCGGGACATGGTCTATGTCCCGACGAGCTCCGCCAGCCCGGATTACTTCGGCGGCGAGCGACTCGGCGACAATCGGTATGCCAACTCCATCGTCGCGCTTCGTGCGTCCACTGGCGCGGTGGTGTGGCATTTCCAGACGGTCCATCACGACCTGTGGGATTATGACAATGCGGCGCCACCGTTGCTCGCCACGGTGCGAGGGCAGCCGGCGGTGCTCCAGGCCACGAAAACCGGGATGCTGTTCGTCCTGAATCGCGAAACGGGGGTGCCGATTTTTCCGGTTGAGGAGCGTCGCGTGCCGGCGAGTACAGTCCCGGGCGAGCGCGCCGCACCCACACAACCGTTCTCGACCCTGCCCCCCCTCAGCCCGCACAGCTACGACGTGAGTGCGGTTTCGGCGGCGTGCCAGGAACAGCTGCGCGGCCTGCGGAATGAAGGAATCTTTACGCCGCCGTCGCTCGAGGGGACCCTCGTCATCCCTTCGAACATCGGTGGCGCCCACTGGGGTGGACTCACCTTCGATCCCGCGCGGCAGCTCGCCATCGTGCCGGTGAATTCGCTTGTCGCCAGGGTGCAGCTCATCGCGGCGGATGGCGCGAACCTCGACTCGCTGCGCGCGGAACGGTCGCGCATGGGATACGAGGACACACGGATGCGCGGCACGCCGTACATCATGCGGCGACGGATCCTGTTCATCCCGCCGACTGAAACCTGCACGTCCGGATCGCCAGGAGCACTCGTCGCCATCGACCTGCGTACGGTCACGCGGGCATGGCAGACACCGCTTCCGCCACAACTCGGCGGCCCGATCTCCACGGCCGGCGGCGTCGTGTTCATGGCCGCGACCATCGACGGGAAGTTCCGTGCATTCGATGCGGAGAGCGGACAAGTGCTCTGGACCGCAGACCTCCCCGGTGGCGGCAAGGCAACGCCGATGACGTACATGGGCGCGGACGGACGCCAGTACGTCACCATTGCCGCCGGCGGGGACGGCGAAACGTGGAAGGCGAGCGACGCGTTCGTCACCTTCGCGCTGCCACGGTAATCGCCGAGCGCCCTATTCCTCCACGACGGCGACCACCTGTCTCGCCAGATCCATGACCTCATTCGCCTCGACGGTTCGACCGCGCGCGTCGAGCGCTACCGCGAGCTCCTGACCCACCCACGCGTAGTACAGGGGGATCATCGACGATCCTTCGTCGATCCAGCGGCCCTCCCGGATCACCTGGCGCGTCCCGCCGAATCTCTTCCAGAGCTCCAGTGACCTGGGGATATCGATGAATCCGTTGGCAAGCCGTGCGGTATCGGGCCCTTCCTGGACGCGCTGCGGTTCGAGCTTGTCCACGAGCCCGACGCGCTTGAGGTACGGATCGAGCCCGAGGGAACGGCCATAGGAGCCGACAGAGAAGTAGATCGGCCGCGTCGGAAACGAGTCCTTGATCGCCTGGAGCACGAGTAGCTGCGCCCGGGTGTAGACGCCCGGCGGCACGGATGCCGAGATCGTGCCATGCTCGAACGATGACGCGGTGCGCATCTGGATCGCCGGCGGAATGGTGTCGAGATCCTGGTTGGACAGGTTCCACAGGCCATGGCGTTGGTTCAGCTGACGCGCATACCAGGGCATGTCGAGGTACGGGGTGAGGGTCACGATGACATCGCGTCGAATCCCTTCCACTTCCTGCGCGTACCATAGTGGGAAGCTGTCGTTGTCCCCATTGGTGATGATGACCGCATTGGGTTCCAGCGACGTGAGAATGTCCTTCGCCCATTCACTGGTGAAATGCTGACCCGTCCGCGACGCGGGGCTCCAGTTGGCCACCAGCGGCACCATGACCGCCGCGGCCATCACGATCGCAGCCTTGCCACGCATCGCCCGGGTGAGTGAGGCAATGCCGAGTCCGGCCAGCAACCCCCAGAGCGAGAAGGTCCACATGAAGAAGTAGTCGCGGTCGCGCGGCTCACGATCCACCGTGTTCCCGAGATCCGGACGTTGCGACCAGCCGTACCTGAAATTGAGGTACACGATGAGCGCGATCGTGAACGTGACCGCAAGCGCGCCGAAATACCACACGTACGCCGGACGGGCCATCTTCTCCTGGGCGGGCGAATCCCCCCGGGATCGCAGCGCCGCCAGTCCAAAGATTCCCAGCACGAGCATCACGGCCGCGGCGATCGATTGGACAAACGCCGCGTGCTGCCCCACATCGCGGACCCACTGCCACTTGAAGTACATCCAGTACATCTCGAGCTGTGCCGCGAAGGGACCGCGACGCTCCAGGACCGCGTTGCCGCCGTACTGTTCTCGTTCGATTGTCCCCTTCAGTCGGCGAAACGTCTCGGCGCTGAAGGTGCACGACGCCGCAATGCTGCCGTCTTCGCACGCGCTCACGGCGCTCTGGTTGATGAAGGGCTGGTGCGCTGCGCGAATGGGCATCATTGCAAAGGGCGATGCACCTGCGAGGAACGCTGCCCCGACGACCGCCATCAACCCCCAGCGCCTGAACATCGCGGGCCGATGGCGCAGCACGGCAAGCACACAGGCCGGACCTGTCAGCAGTCCTGCCGGATGAATCGCGTACGTCAGTCCCATGATGTAGCCGACGAGAACGAGCAGTCGATCGCCGCGGTTGGGCGCGGGCGTGTCGAGCCAGACGATCATGATCCATGACACCAGCGCCAGTCCGACCAGGGCGAGCGGATACACTTTCTCCATGACAACGCTCTGGTTCCAGACCGTGAACGCGGTCGCGCCGAGGAGCGCGGCAGTCACCGCGGCGAATGACCGCAGCCGGTCGCTCGCGATGAGCGTACGCATCAGTCGCTCCGCGCACAGAAACCACAATCCCGCGCTCACCGCACTCGCCATCGCCGCCAGCAGGTTGATGCGCACGGCATAGCTGGGCGACACGGGAATGAGTCCCGCAACGTGGGCAATGAGCACGAACAGCGGGTTCCCCGGCTGGTGTGGAATGCCCAGAGAGCTCGCGGACGCGATGTACTCGCCGGCATCCCACATCGCCACGGAGGGCGACAGCGTTGCCAGGTACAGAAGGAATATGCCGAGCGTGGTGCCGGCAGCGATGAAGTAGCGGTGGCGACTGGTCATGCGACCTGGTTTCTATGGAGAATCAAGAAACTACTATGCAAGGTTCGTAACCCTGCCACATATTATGGTTGCATGCCGCTTCATTCGCAGCGGTTGGCCACGCCCCTCGGATCCATGCTGGCGGTCGCTGACGACCGGGGATTGGTGCTCTGCGAGTTCGTCGACCGGACGCGTATTGCCCGCCAGCTCGCCCGGGTTGAGCGCATCTGCGGTGGCCGGCCCATCGACGCGCCGCATGCAATCCTGGATCAGACGCAGCGGGAGTTGAACGAGTACTTCCTTGGCCAGCGCGAGGGTTTCACCATTCCGCTGGTCCTCGGCGGGACTCCCTTTCAGGCCGCCGTCTGGAATGAGCTGCTGCAGATTCCCTTCGGTAAGACCCTGTCCTACGACGCGGTCGCGACAAAGATCGAGCGGCCCGGTGGCGCGCGGGCAGTGGGTCGGGCCAATGGCGACAACAGGATCGCGATCATCGTCCCCTGCCATCGAGTGATCAACGCGAATGGCGCGCTGGCCGGCTATGGAGGCGGGCGCCATCGCAAGCGCTGGCTCATCTCGCATGAAAAACGCGGCGTCCAACTCAGCCTGGGCCCGGACTGGGAGTGAGCGCGTTCGTCTGGCGCGCGGTAACCATCGCACGCTGACGGTGTAATTTCAGGAAATGCGCACCCTTCTCCTTCTCCTCCTGAGCGCCGCGGCCATCGCAGAGGCGCAACGTCCATTCTCACGCGCCGATACGTTGCGCGGCTCGAACGGACCTGGTCGCTCCTGGTGGGACGCCGAGTTCTACGATCTCCATGTCACCGTGAACCCGGCCGACAGCACGATTCGCGGATGGAATGCGATCACGTACCGGGCGCTGTCCCCGGGTCGGGAGATGCAGATCGACCTGCAGGTGCCACTCGTCATCGACAGCGTAATCCACGATGGTCGCACGCTGACATTCCGGCGCGACAGCAATGCGTACTTCGTGGCGATGCCGGCGCGCGCGTCGCACGCGACTGCCGGAAAGCCCCGCGTGACCGTGTACTACCACGGAAAGCCGCGCGCGGCCCGTCGCGCACCCTGGGACGGAGGGTTCGACTGGAAGACGGATTCCCTGGGCAACCTGCACATTGCCACGTCCAATCAGGGACTCGGCGCGAGTGTGTGGTGGCCGAACAAGGATTACGGCGGCGATGAACCAGATAGTCAGCGTGTCGCCATCACGCTTCCGGACCCGCTGGTGAACGTCTCCAATGGACGCTTGCGCTCGGTGACGCGCGCGGCCAACGGCATGACCACCTGGGAATGGTTCGTCTCGAGTCCCGTGAACAACTATGGCATCGCCGTGAACGCCGGGCGGTACGCCCATTTCACGCATTATTATCAGGGCGAGGCGGGGATGTTGACGATGGACTTCTACCCGCTGGCGATCCACGCCGATACCGCGCGCAAGCAGTTCATGCAGGCCGTGAGCACCATCGCGTGCTTCGAGCGCTGGTTCGGGCCGTACCCCTGGTACGAAGACGGCTTCAAGCTCATCGAGACGCACCACCTGGGGATGGAGCACCAGAGCGCCGTCGCGTATGGCAATCACTACAAGAACGGGTACCGGGGCACTGACCTCTCCGGCACGGGCTGGGGCGAAAAGTGGGACTTCATCATCGTCCACGAGACCGCGCACGAATGGTGGGCCAACAACATCACCGCGCAGGACCAGGCGGACATGTGGATCCACGAGAGCTTCGGCAATTACGCCGAAGGGCTCTATACGGAATGCGAGCATGGGCCGGCCGCCGGGGCGGAGTACATCATCGGAAGCCGGAAGAACATCGCCAATGACCGGCCGATCATTCCCGCATTCGGGGTAAATGCGCAGGGAAGTGGCGACATGTATCCCAAGGGTGGCAGCATGCTGCACACCATGCGACAGGTACTGAACGACGATGCCAGGTGGCGCGCGACCCTGCGCGGGGCGCAGCAGCAGTTCCGTCGCCAGACCATCAGCGGCCAGCAGCTGCGCGAGTATATCAGCCGCGCGACCGGCGTCGATTTCACGAAAGTGTTCCAGCAGTATCTCACGACCACGATGGTGCCCCGACTCGAATATCGCGTCGAACAGGGACAGCTCTCGTACCGCTGGACGAACACGGTTCCCGGGTTCGATATGCCTGTGGAAGTCGCCCTCGCGCGTGCGCCCGCAACGTTTGTCCGGCTGTCGCCGACCACCACATGGAAAACGACGACGATGGACGTCCGTCCGGGCGACCAGGTGAGCGCGAAACGGGATTACTACGTCGAGGTGCGTTCGGCCACGCCCTGATCACGTGCCTTGAGCTCGGCAGCGAAGCGCTGGATCGCGCGATGAATGATCCAGCCGCTGATGAGCAGCAGGGCAAGCTCACTCATCCACTGCGCGCGGAATTCCGCGAGCGTCGGTTCCTTCGCCGTCTCTTGCGCGAACTGCTCGGCACCAATCGTCGCGAAGGTGACCAGGCCGTTGTAGAGCGCATGAAACGCGATCGGTACGTACAACGATCGCGTCACCAGGTACAGCAGCGACAGAAATACGCCGACCACAAACGCGCCAAGCCAGAAGGGCGGATGCAGCAAGGCAAAGATGATCGAGCTGCCGATCACTCCGCGCCAGAGGCCGCGTCGCGCAATCCAGCGCCGCAGGATCAGGCCGCGGAAGACGAACTCCTCGATCAGCGGTCCGATCACGACGACGAAGAGAATCAAGGCACCTGAGCCACTCTCTCCGAGCGACTTGAACGGCCCCGCGTCACGCTGTTGCCTGAACAGGTATTCCGCGAGCGTCGGAAATAGCCAGCTGGCGACATACGCTGTGGCCCATAAGGTCATCGCCGCAAAGGCGAACATCACGGGCACGTGTACCAGCGTCCGCAGCCAGCCATGGACCTCGCCCGGAGGGACGCCAAACAATTCGCGAGGTGCAATGCCCGCTTGTTGAAGCGAACGCAGTGCCGCAAGGAAGAGGAATCCGTAGGTCGCGTACGCGATCGGGACGAAGGGGGGCGCCGCCGAGCGCGTCACGAGCAGGTAGCCGAGCACCACGAACGTCGCGCCGATCAGCGGCCAGAGGCAAAGCCGGGCAACGCGCACGCGTGCGAACTTCTCGTTCTCCGGGAAGGACACGCGTCAATCCTGGAGAATCAGCGCTTCAGTGGATCGGGGCAGTTTTCGCGACGCCGGGTATCGGCCACCTGCGTCACCTTCCATCCCTGGCTGTCACGCAACAGGTCGATGGCATTGATGCCGCAGTGGGAAATCTTGCTGTCGAGATAGAACGTGTAGGGGGCCCACACCTGGGCCATGTGACCGTCGACCCGCACCTGGACGTCGTAGATCTGTTCGTCCCAGCGGCCCCTGGACCGCGCGATCGCGGCGATCCAGCCATCCACGCTGTCGAATCGAATCGCTGGCGGGGTTGCCCGATCGTCAACGCCGGCGAACCGCGCGCCCGGTGCGAAGAGGGCGCGGACCGCGGCGCTGTCGGCCGAGCGCATGCCATCAAACATCTTCTGCACCGCTGCGATAACCGCCGTCTCGTCCGACGACTGCTGCCCAAACGCTGGCGCAGGAACGATCATGATCACCGACACGAGCAGGGAGGCTGTCAGGAAGCGTTTCACGTATTGCTCCGATTGCGTCAGACGGGAGTCGCGACGTCGCGTCGCGGAAAGTTGATGTGCTTTTCGATGTCCTGATGCGCGGCGATGAGCCGTTCCACCTGCTCCGACACCTCCGCCGCTATACCGAGGTGCGTCGTCACTCCTTCGATGGTAGCGGAGCCGGCATGTAAACGCAGCAGGTTCAGTCGAATTGTCTCCAGCGAGCCGACCGCGTCGGTGAGGCGGCTTTGCGTCTCGACCCGGAGTGCGGCGAGTTCAGCATAGTCATCGGAGCCCGCGGCATCGCGAACGTCACCGAGGGCTTCCTGCAGGGCATCGTGCTGCTTGCGGAGTGCCTGCGCGTCCCGCTGTAAACGGGTCAGCAGCACCGGGATGTCGCCGAGCGCCCTTCGAATTTCCCTGGGCAGGCCCTCGTACAACTCTTCCGCCGCCATTCCGAGCGACAACTCCGTCGCACGGTGCGTGAGGGCCGAGTGTCTTGGTTTGCCACCGAGGAGTTTCTTCGCGAGCGAGAAGGCGAGCCTGCCGGCGCGACTGCGCCAGATGCGCGCCCAGAAGGCGGTGTCGACATCCGAATGCCGCTGCTTCAGCGCCACGAGGAACATGGTGCCGAGAACCGCGGAGCCCAGCGCGACCGGCGCGATGGGATCCATCCAGTTGAAGGCGCCGTATAATCGCCGTGGCAGAAACAGGATCCAGAAAAACCTGACACCGAATGTGAGGACACTCAGCGCGAGCGAGGCCTTGATGAACTCCTTCACGCCGCTCTCCATGCGCGATGCGCGCAGGTCTCCCGCAGCCGACAATTCCTCACGGGCCTGATCCATTTCGGCGGTATAGGCCGGTCCGATGTCGGCGTACGAGAATCCCTGCTTGAGCAGTCGCCGCGCCGCCCAGACGAAATACGCGAATGGCGCCGCAACACCACCCAGGAAGATCGTGGTGAAGCCGGCAGCGGCTCCAAGCATCATCGACACCGCGACGGAGGCGGGCAGCAGCCCCATTCCTGCGAGCAGGGTGCCACCACCATCGAGACGCCCGTAACGCTTCACGAACGCGCGCAATGCGGCGGGCATCTCGCGCCGCTGCTCGATGGCGACGCTCAACTGCTCCCCGAGTGCCTGCGCATTGGCCGGCCGCTGCGCCGGATCCTTCGCGAGGCAGCGGTCGATGACACTGGCCACTTTCCGCGGCACCGTCAGCCCGAGCGATGATACTGGGGGCGGGGCTTCCGTCACCTGCTTCGCGAGAATCTCGGTCGTGCTCTTCCCCTCGAAGGGAAAGCGCCCCGAAAACGCGAAGAACGCGGTTGCGCCGAGTCCGTACAAATCGCTCCGTGCATCCAGCGGCTTGCCCAGCGCCTGCTCCGGGCTCATGAACTCCGGGGTGCCCGAAATGTCGGTGGCGTCTCCCGCCGCTGCAGCAATGCCGAAGTCAGCGACCAGGACGCGGTTTGTGGAATGCTCGAGAAGGATGTTGTCCGGCTTGACGTCCCGATGGATCAATCCCTGACCGTGCGCGTATGCCAGAGCCCATGCGACTTCACGAAGGACGCGGGCACCCTCGGAGCTGGACAGCGGGCCGCGTGTGCGCACGCGATTGGCCAGCGTCTCGCCGTCGACGAACGCCATCACGTAAAAGACGAACTCACCCACCGCTTCGACCGAGTGAATCGGGATGATGTTCGGATGCGACAGCTTGGCCGCGAGTCTCGCTTCCCGGAGAAACCGCTCCTTGAATCCAGGCTCGCGTCCTCGCTCCGGGGGCAGCAGCTTGATGGCCACCAGTCGGTCGAGATGCACTTCGCGGGCGAGAAAGACGATGCCCATCCCGCCCCGCCCAAGCTCGCGATCGATGGAATAACGTCCCGTGAGGACGCTCTGAAACGCCAGAAAGAGGGGATCGACCGTCGGCGCCGGGAGCATGGGTGCTAAGATACGAGGCGGACCGCGTCGCGCGAGTAGTTTTCGTCGATGCCAGCCATCATTGCCGGGAGCACCAGTCATTGACGCAAGTCGTTCGTTTCCTGCTTGTCGCGCACCTGATCGCGTTCTTCCTGCAGAACATGCAGCCGCGTCTGGCGACCGCGTTCGTGTTCTTCCCGCAGCTCGTGCTGTACCGGCCATGGACGCTCCTCACATACATGTTCCTGCACGGCGGGTTCATGCATCTCGCCTTCAACATGCTGGCGCTCTTCTTCTTCGGGCCGCAGGTGGAAAGCCGCATCGGCGCGCGTCGGTTCGCCATCCTCTATTTCGTCAGCGGGCTGTTCGGCGCGATTCTGTCCTGGATCTTTTCACCCACCGCGCCGATCGTGGGCGCGTCCGCTGGCGTGTTTGGAGTCATGCTGGCATTCGCGATGTTCTGGCCCAATGCGGTGATCAACATCTGGGGCATCATTCCGGTGTCGGCACGCATGATGGTACTCGGCACGACTGTCATCGCGATTGCGAGCCCGTTTCTGGGACTGGGACGGGGGATCGCGCACTTCGCGCACCTGGGCGGATACGTGGGCGCGTACCTCTACCTCAAATGGATCGACCGCAAGCGAGGGGAGTTCAGGCGCAAGGCGGTGTCGCCCACGCCACAGGCCGCCGTCAAGGTGGAGAAATGGAAGGCGATCGACCCTGCCCGAGTGCACGCGGTGAACCGCGACGAAGTGAACCGCATCCTCGACAAGATCAACGCCAGTGGGCTTGCCGCACTCACGCCGGAAGAACGGCTGTTCCTGTCGAACTTCGTCCCGACGGATGATGGCCCGGTGAAGGCGTAGGCCGTATTGTTGTGTCGCACGTTGACCGTCTTCAAACGGGATAATGCCGCAGGCACGATTGCTCTCAAAGCTGTTCGAGATGAACTACGGCGCCTTGTACCGGAATCTCGAAGGCATTACGCACGAAGACAGCCTGGTCCTGCCCCAACCTGGTGGGAATCCGCTCAACTGGGTCGTGGGGCATATTGTCGCGACGCGCAACCGGATGTTCGGCGTGCTGAAGCTCGAGCTGATCTGGCCGAACGACATCGCCTTGCAGTACAGCGGCCTGGATGAATGGGGCTGGTCACCAGAAACCGCCCTGGATCTCAAGAGCATCGAGGCGGATCTGGCCCGATCACAATCCGTGCTGATGAGCGCCCTGGACGCCATCACCAGTCGGGACCTGAACATCCGCAGCGAAGACGGGCGCACCCTGGCCGAAGTGCTCGGCTTCTTTCACTTTCACGAAGCCTATCACGTGGGGCAGGCCGGACTGCTCCGTCGTATTCTTGGGCGGCAGGGCGTCATCAAGCCGCCACGCGCCGGCGCGCCACGGTTGTCACCGAGCGATACGAGACTGCTCGGCGACTGACGTCGGCCTACTCGGCTCTCAGGGTATGTGCCGGATTGGCGCTGCTCGCACGCCAGGCGGGGATCAGTGCGGCCGCGAGTCCGATGACGCCCATGAGAATGGTCACCGTGATGAAGGTGACCGGATCCGTGGCTTGTACCTCATAGAGCAGCGACTGGAGAACGCGGGACGTACCGGCGGAAATCGCCAATCCAGACGCGATGCCAATGGACAGCAGGGTCGCACCGCGCCGCAATACCAGCCACCGCACTTCGCTCCGCTGCGCACCGAGCGCGAGGCGAATGCCGAGCTCCCGCCAGCGCGACTGGACCAGCTGCGCCAACACCCCGAACACACCGACGAGCGCCAGCGCGACACCAGTGATCGCAAAGACGAGCACGAGCACGCTGATGAACCGCTCGCGAGCGGTGGCTTCGGCATGTACCGCGGTCATCGGCCGCATGGCGTTGACGGCGAGCAGGGAATCGAGATCGCGCACCGCGCGTCGCACGGGGACGGCCAACGAGGCGGGATCGATACCGGGACGCGCTTTCGCGACCACGAACATCGTACGATTCCAGTCCTGCTGCTGCGGGGCGAAAATCTCCGGGCGCGCCGGAAGGGCGAGGCTCCCCTGGCGTTCGTTCCCGACCACGCCGACGATGGTTCGCCACACGCTGTTCGAGTCCGGCACCCGGTCGAACGCGATACGCTGTCCGATCGGTTCCTCGCCTGTGAAATACTGCTTCGCGAGTGCTTCGTTGATCACGACCACTGGCGGCCCACCCTGTACATCGGCGGATGAGTAGGCGCGTCCGCGCAGTAGCGGCACTTCCATCAGGCGGAAATACTCGCCGAGAAACTCGCGATGGAGCGCGTCTTCCCCTTGCGGCATTGGCGGGCGACCTGCAATCGCGAGACTGCTCGACCAGGACGTGAATGTCGCCGGCAGTTGGCGGATGGCCGCGGCGCCCTGGACACCTGGCGTGGCCTCGATGCGCGCCAGCAAGGCCTCATAGAAGCCGATGACCTTGCCCGCAGAGTCGTAGCGGGCGGCGGGAATGCTAAGCGAGAAAGTCAGCACTCCTTCCGGATTGAACCCCGGAGGAACGTTGGACAATCGGTCGTAACTCCTGACGAGCAGTCCTGCCGCCACGGTCAGGAGAACGGCGAGCGCAATTTCGGCGACGACGAGATGGCGACCCCACCCCTGGACGCGCGACCCCGCGAGCGTGCGCCCTCCACTGCTCAGCGCCGCCGATGGTGATGTCCGGGTGGCCATCAGCGCGGGTGCGACCCCGAACGCAAGACCGCTGACCGTCGCGACGAGCACCGTGAACGCCAGCACGCGGAGGTCGAGCGGAATGTCCGTGACCGGAAGCATGCCGGCGGGCTGGATGGCGAGGAGCGCGCGCGCGCCAATCCAACCCAATGCGGCACCCAGGGCAGCACCGACACCGGACAACACCAGGCTTTCCGTCATTGCCTGCTTCGCGACACGCCGACGAGTGGCGCCGAGCGCAAAGCGCAACGCGACGTCGCGCGAACGGCCGAGTGCGTGAACCAGGAGCAGATTTCCCACGTTGGCGCACGCGATGAGCAGCAGGATTGCAGCGGCTGACAGCAGCACCAGGAGGGGGCGCTTCGTATCCCCGACGATCCACTCCCGCAGTGGCGTCACGCCTCCGCCCATGCGGGTGTTGGTCGCGGGATACTCATCCTGCAGTTGCTTTACCACGCGCTGCAGCGACGCATTGGCTGATTCCGTCGAGACGCCTGGCTTCAGTCGCGCCACGGTGCGAAGCCAGTGGGCGCGACGAAAGGAGACCTGGGACCTGCTCGCCGGATTCCACAACATGGGAAGCCAGACGTCTGTCGTCGGCGACGGGAAAGAAAAGGCCCTCGGCATGACGCCCACGATCTGCCAAGCGCTCCGACCGCCGAACGACATCGTCCGGCCGATGACCCGGGGATCGGCGCCGAAATGCGTCCGCCAGATCCGATCGCTGATGATCGCCGGGCGCTGACCGTTGTCCCAGTCATCCCCGGAGGAAAAGCCGTTCCCCATGGGCAACGAGACACCGAGCACGGTGAGGAAATTGCCGGTCACGTAGGCGGCGTTCAGCAGCATCGGCTCGCCGTGGCCGAGGAGCGTGACATTGGTGGGATAGTCTGTGTATGCCGCGATATCCACGAACCCGTCCGAGCGCTCACGCCAATCGAGATAGTTGGCTGGCGCCACGACGTTCTTGTACCAGCCCCGGTCGGGATTCTCCTCCCACAGGCTCACCAGGCGTTCGGATTGGCGGAAGGGCAGTTCCCGCAGCATGACGGCATTGACAGCGGAAAAGACAGCGGTCGTGGCGCCAATGCCGAGCGCCAGCGTCAGCACTCCAGCAAGAGCGAGCGCACGATCGCGGCGGATCGCCCGTGCGGCATAGCGAATGTCCTTCAGTGTATCGTGCAGACCACGGCTCCCACGGCCATCACGATGCAGCTCCGCCGTATGGTCAATACTGCCAAAGGCGAGGCGCGCCTTCCGTAGCGCTTCCTCATGCGTGTATCCCTGGCGCTCATACATCTGGGCTTCCCGCTCCACATGGAATGCCATTTCCTCCGCGAGCTCTGCGTCGGTGCGTCCAGGTGCGAAGAGTCCGCGCAGACGCAGCCGAAGATGTCTCAGCATGTCCGTCACCCCGTGGCAAGGATGTGTTCGACGGCCGCGACGTAGCGTCGCCAGGACTCAGTCTCCACGCCGAGCGCCCGCCGTCCCTTCGCGGTCAACCGATAGAATTTCGCGCGGCGATTGTTGTCGCTCGCGCGCCATTCGCTTTCAATCCATTCGCGTAGCTCGAGTCGCTGAAGCGCCGGGTACAGCGATCCCTGGTTCACGTCGAGCACGTCGCGCGAGTGTTGCTGAATGCGCTGACTGATTCCCCAACCGTGCATGGGTTCGAGGGTCAGCGTCTTGAGGATGAGCAGATCGAGGGTACCCCGGAGGACATCGGACGGCGTCGGGTCAGGCATGCTTTTCCTGTCGGTGTCCGACAACAGTGGCCGAGCTCCTGTCGGAAGTCAACAGGAGTGGGACGAGCCGCCCGGAATGCGCGGCAGGCCGTCGCGAACGCTTCGATTAATGATCGTTAACCTGCGTTTCGGTGTCTTTGCGGGCCATGAAACTAATCCGGGCAAAGCTGTGTCATATATCCCGTACTCGAGCCACGAGGGAGAACCATGTCCATGCGTTTTGGTCTGACCGCACTGCTGGTCGCTGCCGGCGTCGCGATGGCGGCACCAACCGACGCGTTCGCGCAGAAGAAGTCCCGGGACATCATCACCCAGGAAGAGATCGAGAAGTCCGGGCAGAAGGATCAGGATCTCATCGCCGCCATCCGGAGCCTCCGCCCGCATTTCCTCGAGCCCCCGCGTGGCGTCCGTACCATGGGAAGCGGAATGATCTATCCACTCGTCGTGGTCGTGGACGGTCGGAAGGTCACCGGCCTCGACGACCTGGTGATGGTCATGGCGAAGGACGTGAAGGAAGTGCGTTACCTCGATCCCAGCCGGTCGCAGAACGAGTATGGCACCACGGCGAATGGCGGGGCGATCGTGGTCAAGCTGATCAACGCGAAGGAGAAAAAGGACGGCGTCTAGCGTGTTTGGAGTGACCCGAAGCGCCCTGGACGGGGTTTAAGGGTGATGACATTGAGCCCCATTCCCCGCAGGGCGCTTCGCGCGTGTGGAGTTGCCACGCTCGTGGCCCTCAGCGGCTGCCGCGAAAAGATCGCGCCATTCGTCCCGGACTCGGCGATGATCGCGAAGCTGACGATCACGGCGCAGCCCTCCACACCGACCATCGCACACACCGTGGGATGGACTTCGCTCGGACTGGCCACTCCGCGAGATGGGCGCCTGTATGTGCCGGCGTCCTATAGTCCCACCACTCCGGCCCGCTTGCTGGTTCTGCTCCATGGGGCCGGTGTCAGTAGCGCCATGTTCGAGACAGTGGCCTTCCAGGCATGGGCCGATGCCAATGGCATCGTCCTCCTTGCGACGGATTCCCGGTATACCACGTGGGACATCGCCGTCTCAGGGGAATACGACGAGGATGTGGCGTTCCTCAATGAAGCGCTGCTCCACACGTTCGCCCGCGTCAACGTCGACCCAACGATGATCGCCATTGCCGGCTTTTCCGACGGCGCGTCCGAAGCCATCGGCATTGGCGCCGCGAACGCCGGGCTTTTCCGAAGGATTATCGCCTTCAGCCCCGGCATGGCCGTCATGCCGTTCCGTCGCGGAAATCCCGCCGTGTTTGTCTCCGCCGGCGATCAGGACACGAATCTTTTCCTCAACGCGCGAGACAAAATCGTTCCGAGGCTGCGTGCGAATGGAATGGCGACGCTCTTCCTTCCCTTTCAGGGAGGCCATGAATTGCCCGATGGCGTAGTCACCGAGGCGTTCGAGTGGCTGCTGGGGGAATGACGTCTTTTTAACGGCTGTCGGCCAGCGCCTGCGTCAGCAGCGCGAATGACGATGTGGGGGTCGCACTGATGAGCTGTCGCTGCCAGTCAGGAACGAGCCGATCGAGGGCGAGAATCAACGCGAGCCCCTGGTCTTCAGACCAGAATTCACGCCCAGCGCGGAATTGCGCGAGGGCCCGCTCGAACGTAGCGCCCGTCGTCGCACCGCCCGTCAGGTGACCCAGCGCAGCCCACTGGGCCACTCCTTCGAGGTCGAGCAATGTCTGTTCGAGCTCTCGCCAGCTGGCCGAGTCGCCGGTGTAGAACCGGCGCCGGCGCTCGTCCATGCTCGTCAACGCAGCCCGCACGTACGCCTGCCGTGCACGCACGGTCGCAGCCGAGGCCGCACGGTACAACAGATCCGTTTCCCGAAGTACAGCCTGCGCGAAATCGCGGTCCTGTCCGAAGCGGGCCTGGACGATGTTGTCCTCGATGGTATCGGGAAAGATCGAGGCCTCCAGTGCGCGCAACCGGCTTACCAGTCCCGGCAGCATGCGGGCATGGGTCATTTCGTGGGTGAACGCGCGGACGAGGTATCGCTCCCAGCTGTCCCGGGTGTCATTCGTCCCGCGGTAGCGCGGGTCAGCCCTCCACGATTCCGGCAGGGCCAGCGCGAGGAAGATTGCGGTATCGCCGCGGGTTGGCGACGTGATCCCGATGCCGATTGGCGCGATGGCGAGGCCGTTCGGAAGGCGTACCACACCGCGATGTGGCTCTGTTCGGACGTGCCAGCTTGTTCCTACATGGAGGTGATGGACGCACCGCGTATCGAAAAGGATCAGCGGAGGCAGCGCGTGCGCCGACAGCGCGAGGCGGCGCTCGCCGACGCGATGCCAACCGCGGATAGCACGGTCCAGCCACGCCGAGTCCGCGGGCTCGAAGCGGCATGGCGCGTCTGTGGTAGGGGCGGCCAGCACTGGCGCACCCTTTCCCGCGCACCCGGTGGACAGCGCCAGCATCAAAACAGCGAAACCACGCATCCGCGGCAACCTGCTGGGGAATCGTTTGCGTAATCCGGGGTAACTCGTAAATAAGGTATCAGGCGGTCGCATCATCATGGCACGAGTCGAGCTGGCGTTCTGGAAGCCCGAAGGGGCAGGCACTCAGTGGAGTGTTGGCTTCAGCACGCTTGCACATGTCGTGATCATCGCCGCGTGGATCGGGGGCACAGCTCCCAGTGAGGAGCCCACTCAGGAAACCGCGCTTGGCAGGGTGCTGTACCTGCCGCCCCCAAATCCGGAGCCGGAACGCAGCGGGAGCGCGGAGGCCGTTCGCTACGTCGAGCTGGCGCCTGATGGCCTTGGCGCCGGCGCCGGAGTTGCTGAACCAACTGGGGTCGAGCTTGCGGTGCAGCCCATGTCGTCATCGCCAACCGTCGGGAACGTGGGCCAGGATTCGCTCGATGCCGTCGCGCGCACGGGAAATGAAGGAGCGGATTCCGTGTTTACCGTGATCGAAGTCGATTCAGCCGCCGCGCGCCTTCCGGAGAGCGCCGCGCCACGCTATCCGGCGGAGTTGCTTGAAAAGCGCATTCAGGGCCAGGCGATCGTGCAGTTCGTCGTGGATACGAACGGGAGAGCCGACGTCAATTCATTCAGCGTTGTGCTCGCATCACATCCGGATTTCGCGCAGTCAGTGCGTGACGCGTTGCCCGGGATGCGATTCTCGAGCGCTCGCATCGGCGCGCTGAAGGTCCGACAACTGGTGGAACTGCCCTTCAGCTTCAACATCGCCACGCCGCCCCCGGACACCACGAAACCCGCTGATACCCTGACAGCTCAGCGGCGGAGGCGGCCATGAAGCGATTGCTTGCCGGGATGTTCGCGGTCGCATCGATCACCACGCAGGCGCATCCACAGGCTTTTCGTGCGGCAGGCTCCGTGCGCGACAGCCTTGGTACGCCGATTCCCGGTGCCTCAGTCAGCTCGGTCGACGCGAGCACCGAGACGGATTCGCTGGGCAAGTTCTCCCTCCGGCTCACGCGCACGGACAGCACGACGGTCACCATACGCCGGCTGGGGTTCGCTTCCGTGACATTCACCATGCTGACGGACTCGCTCGCGCTCAACGATGTCGACATCGTGCTCGAAGCCAACGTGCGAAGTCTTCCTGGCGTCGATGTGAAGGAAACCCGCTACGCCCGCGTCCCGACCATCGAGAATTTCGAGAAGCGACGCGCCGACAAGGCGGGATTCGGCTTCTTCCTTGGGCGCGATGAGATCAGCAAGCGTGAAGGTGCTCCCCTCAGCAGCCTGCTCGCACAGGCCAACGGCGTCACCATCGTTCGAGCGCGCAACGGCAAGGGCTCGCTCCGGTTTTCGCGCTGGGCATCGAAGGGAACGGGCTGCGCTCCGCACACGTGGCTGGATGGTGCGCTCGTGAAGAACTTCGAGGTTGATGACCTGCGTGCCTCGGACGTCGAAGCGATCGAGCTTTACGCCAATTCCGCGAGTGCCCCGCCCGAATTCGACACGGGGTCGCGCTTCGCGTGCGGCGTGGTTGTCATCTGGACCCGGCGCCCGATCCTCAAGAGCCAGTAAGTTCGCGAGCTACCGCCACGAGGAATGGCACCATGCCGCGCGGGTACGGGTCGGTGACGTTCACCTGCAGCGCGAGCGCGGTTCGAGTATCCGGGAAGTACAGCAGCTCAGTTGCGTACCCCGGAAAGAAACCGCTGTGGCCATAGGTGACCCCCAATGGCGTCGGTCGGATGATGACGCCAAGTCCGTATTTCGTGTCGCGTCCCAGACGGGCAGGGACCCCGTCGAGCAGCACGGGCAGCAGCGAGGCGTCGAACGCGCGGCCTTCATAAAGCAGCTTTCCCCAGCGGGCCAGATCCTCGGTGGTCGAGGCGATACCGCCCCCGGTCCATTCCAGTCCGGGATTTGCCGCCATCCGGCCGTTGACGATCGACGCATCATAGCCGCCGAGGTCGTTCTTCGGACCCGCGTAACCGTTCGCCAGCCCCGGCAGGGCTGGGCGATCGGAAGCGATCGTATTGACGAGACCAAGAGGTCCGAGCAGACGACGCTGAAGCTCGTCGTAATACGATCGCCCGGTCAGTCGCTCGATGATCATCCCGAGGACGATGTAGTTCGTGTCGCTGTACTCCCAGCCGGCTCCCGCCGCGAATGGCGCCTGGGTGTCGAAGACGTACGCGAGTCGTTCCTCCGGCGTCCAGGTACGCAAGGGCGCTGATCGCAGGGCTGCCGTAAATGCGGGCTGGAACTCGTACCGGACAAGGCCACTCGTGTGATTCATTAATTGACGAACCGTGATGGTCTCTGCATTCGGCAGCCGGCGGAACCACGGTTTGGTACCGAGGTATGTCGAAATCGGCGCGTCGAGGTCGAGCTTTTTCTCGTGGACCAGTTGCAGTGCCACCGCGGACACGTACGTCTTGCCGACGCTCCCCTGCAGGAGTCGGTCAGCGGTGCGCAGCGGCGTGTGGAGCGTCGTATCCGATTGCCCGGATGCGAGCGCGATCCGCGATCCGTCCGCCAGAGCGATGGCAAGGGAGACGCCCGGCCAGCCGTTCACGACGCGGACGCTGTCGAGCTTCTGCTGAAAGCGGGCAACGGCCGGATGCTGTGCCGTCGCGGCGCTCGCCGCGACCAGGAGTGGGACAACGGTGCGGCGGAGCGTCGTGATCATCAGTGTCTCAGGAGCAGTTGGGTGCCTTGTTCTGCTTCGACAGGTCGATCAGGCAAGTCAATGTACCAAGGGCGCTCGACATCGTCATGGTGGCTGTCGAGGTACCGTTGAAGGCGATCCCTACGGATACGGTGGCCGTCTGGTCATCGTTGGTCAGGGCGATGTCCGTCTCGATGCTTCCGCCGAGTGGGTACCGATTCCCGGTGCGCCGCCTGGGGATAACCAGGTCGTTAATCGTCGTCGTCGCGTCGATCTCGAGGACGTCGCCGGTCTGCGAGTTGGTCACGATGGACTCCGACGTCGAGCTTCCATCGACCGTGAGATTGTCGAGCAGCAGGCCAGCGACCGTGTAGTCATCGTGCGACGAGAAGTCGACGCTGCCGTTCTGGTTCGTGAAGGTTCCTGACGCATCCGAGATGGCCCGGATCGCCGACGTTGTCGTCGGATTGAATGCCGACTGCGGCGTTCCCGCGTCGTCGAACAGCTGGAAGGAGCGTGTGAAGGAGACTCCCGTGGCCGTTGTCGTCGGGCACACGAACGACTGGCTGGTCGTGTTGAAGGCACAGTTGCCGGCCGCGGGCATCGCGTGTGAGGCCATCGGCGCACCGGCGAAGCCGGCGGCGGCGGCCGTGATCGACTGGACTTCCTCGATTTCGTTGAAGACCTCATCCACCGACAGTGGAGTGCGGTCGGGGCCGGTACTGTCGCTGCACGCGCTGAGTGCGAACGCGGCGACGGCAGCGAGAGCAAAGAAAGACGTGCGCATGTGCATCATGTCCTGCGTCTGAGGTGAGTCTGTGAAACGATGACGGCGCGCACATCGCGCGCCACCGTGTGTGATTAGGAATTGCTTACCGGGCGCTGGTGTGCCAAAATGGTGACGCGTGGCACTGCGGGAGACTGCATGAAACGATTGATCGTGTGCGCCGACGGCACCTGGAATTCCGCGGACTCGGCCACTGCCGACGGCAAGGGACTTACGAACGTCGGCCGGCTGCGAGATGTCGTCGCGCCACGAAGCGCGGATGGCACGCGGCAGCTCGTGCGATATCACGATGGCGTCGGCGCTCGCGGTTCCTGGTTCAATCGGGTGCTCAGCGGAGCAACAGGGCTCGGCTTGTCCCGTAACGTCCGCAACCTGTACACGTGGATCGTCGAGGAATACCGCCCGGGCGACGAGCTGTATTTTTTCGGCTTCAGCCGCGGCGCATTCACCGTCCGCAGCCTCGCAGGCCTCATCCGCAACTGCGGCATCCTGCGTCTGGAGCACGCCACGCGTGTGGACGAGGCCTATGCGATGTACCGCGACCGTTCGGAGCCCAAAAGCCCGAATGGGCGCGAGGCAGTCGCCTTCCGCTCGCAATTCAGTCATGCGCTCGAAACGCCAATCAAGTGCATCGGGGTATGGGACACCGTTGGCTCGCTCGGTGTTCCCACCGGCGGGCCTATTGGAGCGTTGACGCGCCGGCGTTATGGCTTCCACGACGTGCGCCTCAGCCGCTACGTGGAGCATGCCTTTCACGCGCTCGCGATCGACGAGCGTCGGAAACCGTTTGCGCCGACGATCTGGGGTGTCCGCGAGAGCGATGTATCGAAGCCCGGCCGCACCCAGGTGGTGGAACAGGTATGGTTTCCCGGTGTGCACTCGAACGTCGGCGGCGGATACGCCGACACGTCGCTCTCGAACCTCGCCTTTCTGTGGATGCTGAATCGCGCGTCGAGTTGCGGCCTGGCCGTTGCCCCCGATCTTGGGAAGCGGTACGGCGGCGACTGCTGCGGGCGGATGTACGACTCGATGACCTGGTTTTACAAGATCCTCGGCGTCCACCTGCGCCCCATCCGGCATCCGATCACGGATACGGAGACGAACGAGCCACTCCACACCTTCGAGTTTGTCGCAAGCGTTGCATTCGATCGCCGCCGGACGCACGTGCCGCCGCGGTACGCACCGGCATACGACCCCGAGAACCTGCGCCGCTTCGCACCCGCGCAGCTCGACGATGCGGGGATTCCGGGCGACGGATCAACCCGGGAGCTGGTTCGTTAGTTCCGCTGCACGCCGGCAGGGCCCAGCGTATAGCCGAATCCCCGGACGGTCGCGATCGCGCCCGTCAGGCCGAGTCGCTTCAGCTTCTTCCGCAGCTGGAAGATGTAGACATCGAGAATCTTCCGGGAACCGTCGCTGATCTTCGTGTCGCCCCACACGTACGACATCAGCAATTCGGCTGGCACCGGGCGTCCGCCCTGTTCGGTGAGGCAGTGGAGCAGGGCGAATTCGCGCAGGGTCAGGTGCGCCACCTTGTCGCGATAGCGGACGACGCGACTGATGGGATCGAGCAGCAGGCGCAGCGTTCCCTCCATGCGTGCCGGCGCTGCGTGCATCGCGATCTTCGGAAGCAACGCGTCGACGTCGGCGGTGGTGAGCGGCATGGCCACGCACGCCACCGCGCCAGCGGCGACGAGCTCCCGGCAATCCGCGCGGAACCGGCGCGACATCGCGACCACCACTGGACAACTGAGTCCAGCGGTGACCGCATACGCCAGGGCGCTGAAGGGATCCGATTCCGTCGCGACGAGCACGGCGGAAACGCGTCGGGCAAATGCGACGCGCTCGGGCGTCAGCTCATCCGTGACGAACAGCTCGACCCGCGGGTCGTGTTCGAGCGCGGCGAGCCCGCGGACCGATTGTGGGCCGCGGCGGACGGCGAGTATCGCGAGTGGATCCACGGTCCGCACCGCGTGCGCCGATCAGACCGCGCGCACCCGGACTTTGCCACGCTTCCGCATCCCGCCGCTCGGATGCTTGATGCTGACGGTCACGTCGGATCCCAGCCGCAGCAGCATCTTCACGAGGCGGTCGGCAGAGAAATCAGTGATATGTCCAGTCATCAGCCGCGACATCTGGGACGCGGCATCGCCGACGGCGATGGCGGCGTCATTCCGGGACAGGCCCAGCTGATTGATACGTTTCTGGAGTTCGCGGGCGAGGAGCGCGCGAGGAATGCTGTCATTGCGGAGCGAAGCGGCAGATCGGCCGGCCGTCGAGGATTTCTTGCGAGCTGTTTTGCGGGCTTTCGTAGCCATGTCACTCGTGGATGGGGAATGGTGCAATCAGGACGGCAGCGCTGGGGCTTGCCGGCGGCGGGCGAATACAGGCAAAGTTAACGTTCATTAACGAAACGCAAGGGTGGACCCGGTTCATCGTCCTGGCAGGCCATTCGGGACCGCGAATGTGACGGTTCGTCCCATTCCTGCCTGGAATCCTGCGGGCCGCGGCCGGTGTCAAACGGGTTCCGCTGACTTGACCGGGGCAATCCGGGAGGAGTATTCATGAACCTGATGAGCATTTTCTGTGCGCTGGCGGCATGACTAGTCGTGTTTGGTGGATGCTACTCGGCATGCTCAGCCTCGCGTGTACCGGCGCCGAACCGCCACGCGACGATGGCGGAGTGCCTGCGTCGACGCGGGCTGACACCGGCAGGACTCAGCGCGTGGACTCGGCCCGGGCGTGGGCGGTGCCGCCGAGCGCACACAACGTCACCTGCGAACCTGCGACAGTATCGGCAGAAGACACGCTCACCATCCGGATGACGCGGCCGCATGGCAAGTCTTTCCATGTGCTAGCTCCCGATGGGACGCCCTACATCGTCGTCTTTCACGGTGAGGGGCAGGCGGACCGTGGGCAGAGGCGCTCGCTGGTGCCGCCGGACTCCTTCGGGAAGCTCACGGAGATCACGCTCAATACAAAATCCGCGCGCGCAGGCGTCTGGGTTTTTGGCCGCGATACAAACGAAGCGCTGTTTCGGGCACCAGGTACCTACCGCCTGATTGTTGGGGATGACCTGGAGACCGACGGCCCGGTGTACGCGGAATGCCTCGTGACCTTCCGGCCCTGACTAGCTGGTCTGCGGCAGCAAGCGCAGTCCCGCTGAGAGCGCGCTGAGGTCGAGCACCCCCGTTTGCCACAGGGGGCGAAGCCTCTGAAACTCGACACGGCCGATCTCGAACCGGCCGGCGGTCCGCAGGACGCAAAACGCTTTACGGTAGCGCCCCTTCTCGATGCCGACGATCGCGGCGGCTCTGACTACGGTACCGCGATGAACGCGGATGAATCCGTATCCGTGCAGTTGCTCGAACATGTTCGAGAGCGACTCACGAATCCGGTACTTCACATCGCGGCTGGTGTGAATGACGACGACATTACCGTCCGCTTCCAGGCATTCGATGTCGCTCAGCGGCAACAAGACGACCCCGCTGGCGTTCTTCGCGACGATCCGGATGCTATCCGCTGCGCGCTCAGACGACTCGCTGGCCGGCTGTGGAACCGCGACGACTATTTCCCTGCCTTTCTCCCGAAGGGGCACAAACGACATCACTCAATCTCCGATAACGCGATAGCTCTGACGCTGGCCGCCGGATCGTGCGTCGGCGGCGAGGGCAAGCGGGGAACCGTTAGACTACGGTACGCCCGGGCAAACTGTTGTGCCCAGAGTATCGGCAGCACTGACGATCCACGGTAATGACCCAGCTCTCGTTCTCGAATGTCGGCGTCGATTTCGGCGCGACGACCCTGTTTTCCGGCATCACCTTCACCGTCGCCTCGGGCGAGCATTGGGGTGTCGTTGGCCGCAATGGCACCGGCAAGACTACGCTCTTCCGGCTGCTTACCGGTGAGATGCAACCCACGCGTGGGGTCATTGCACGGCAGCCTGGACTGCGTGTCTCGCTCCTGGAACAGCATCGTGATTTCGGCGATGCGACGATGGTCTGGGAAGCCGCGGCTGGTGAGCTCGCCGAGCTCCTTGCGCTGGAAATATCCCTCGCCGAACAAGCTGCCGCGCTTGCTCACGATGCGTCCGATGAAGCCATGGCGAGATACGGCCGTGACCTCGAGCGGTTCGAGCATGAAGGTGGTTACGCCGTCACCTCGCGAATCGATGCCGTCCTCCACGGGCTTGGATTCGATCCCGAGAAGGCACGGCAGACCCAGGTTCGAACGCTGAGCGGCGGTGAGCGCGGGCGGCTGGGGCTGGCCCGGCAGCTGGTCAGCTCGGCCGATGTCCTGCTGCTCGACGAACCGACCAATCACCTGGACCTCGAGACGACGCGTTGGCTCGAGGAATACCTCCGCACCGTTGACCGCACCGTCCTGATCGTCAGCCACGATCGCGCGTTTCTCGATGCGACAGTCGACCACGTACTGCACTTCGAGGGGAATTCGGCGTTTCCATACGCCGGTGGCTACCAGACCTTCGTGGCCCAACGCGCCGAACGGCGGCTGACGCAGCAGCGCCAGTTCGAACAGCAGCAGAAGCGGATCGCCAACGAGAGCGACTACATCGCGAGAAACATTGCGGGACAGAACAGCAAGCAGGCGAAGGGTCGTCGGAAGCGGCTATCCCGGATGCCGCGGCTCAGCGCTCCAATCGCGGAAGACGAGGAGGCGATGGCCCTCCGTTTCGACGTCGCCGAACGCGGCGGCGATCGCGTCGTCTCCGCCGTGAACGTGAAAGTGCGTGTCGAAAACCGAACGCTCGTGGATCAGTTCACGGGCACGGTGATGCGGGGCGACGTCCTGGGCTTCATCGGGCCGAATGGCGCGGGAAAGTCGACGCTGCTGAAAGCACTGTACGGCGAGCATCCCCTCGCCGGCGGCGACCTCAAGACGGGCGGCTCGATCACCGCCGGTTTCTATCGCCAGGATCTGTCCCAGGTGCCGATGGACAAGACCCTGTTCGACATCATCAACGACCTGCGTCCCACCTGGGACCGTCGGCTGGTGCAGGGGCACCTCGGTCGCTTCGGGTTTTCCGGCGACGAAGCCCAGCGCCGAGCCGACAAGCTTTCAGGCGGCGAGCGCGCGAGGGTCGCCCTCGCGATGCTGATGCTGTCACGCGCGAACCTTCTGGTTCTCGATGAGCCGACCAACCATCTCGACGTGGAGTCCATCGAGGCGCTCGAGGATGCGATCGAGCGCTACGATGGAACCGTGGTGCTCGTCAGCCACGATCGCGAGCTGCTGCGCGCGCTGACGACGCGAATCTGGGTACTCCACGAAACCCATATCACGGAGTTTCCCGGTGGCTTCGCCGAATGGGAGGAGGTCAGCGCGGAGCGGGCGCATGCTGCCTCCGTGCGGGCACAGGAAGAGGCATCCTTGCGGAAGGTGCACGAGCGCCAGAAAGTCGCCAGGAAAACGGAGAGCAGCCCGCAGCCATCGTCCAAGGATCTCCGTCGGCAGCAGCGCACCGCCCAGCGTGAGGTGGAACAGTCGGAGGCCCAGATTGCGTCGCTCGAGGGGCGCATCGCTGAAGTGACCGCTGCGCTGGAAGACCCCGAGCTGTACACCAGCCCGAGCGGCAGCGCGCAGGCCGCGAAGCTGGGCGCGGAGCTGGAGAAGCTGAAATCCCAGCTTGAATCCGCGTTTGCGCAGTGGACTGCAGCTACTGAGATGCTCGGATAGGTCCGCACTTGACGCCGGGCGTGGCGCTGACATAGACTATCTATGTCAGCCTCCAACACGCCATGCGCGACGCAATTCCTCCAGGAACCCTCGATATGCTCATCCTGCGCACGCTCGAGCGCACGGATGAAATGCACGGCTTTGAAATCGCAGAAGCCATTCAGCGCACTTCCGCAGAGGTATTGCAGGTTGAGGAAGGGTCGCTCTACCCCGCACTCCAGCGGATGCTCATCAAGGGATGGGTGTCGGCGGAGTGGGGGAAGACGCAGGAGAATCGCCGCGCGCGCTACTACCAGCTGACGCCCGCCGGACGCAAGCATCTCGTGCGCGAGATGGAGTCATATCGTCGGGTGGCGCATGCGATCAACCTCATCCTGCAGCCCGCATGAGCTGGCCCGCCCTGCTTCGTCGCGTGCGGTACCTGATTCGCCGCGATGCGTATGCCGCCGATCTCGAGGAGGAGATGCGCATCCACATGCAGATGCGCGAGGAAGCCCTGCGAGCCAAGGGGATGAGCGCCGCCGATGCGAAGGGCGCGGCACGTCGACAGTTCGGGAACGTCACCGCCAGGACCGAGGAGAGCCGGGACATGTGGGGATTTGAATCGTTCGATACGTTTCGCCGGGACCTGTTTTTCGCCTCGCGCCGCCTGCGCCAGCGACCGGCTTTCAGCATTCCGGTCATCACCGTCCTCGCGCTCGGTATCGGTGCGACCACCGCGGTGTTCAGCGCCGTGGACGCGGCGATGTTGCGATCGTTGCCGTTTCCGGCAGCGCATCAGCTGTACACGTTGCCGAACGTCAACATTCCTTTTCAGCGTGAGTTCGATCGGTCGCCGGGAGAGCTGCTCTCCATCGTCGACGTAGCTGGCATGGGGGACGTGTTCTCCAGCGCCGCTGCGTATGCCGCGGGAGGCCTGAACCTCATGGACGACGAGCGTCCGCTTCGTGTGGACGCTGGCGTCGTTACGACCACCTTTTTTTCCACGCTCGGCGTGCGACCGCTGCACGGGCGCGGCTTCACCGCCGAGGAGGGTAAGCCGAACGGTCCTCGTGTCGTAGTGCTGTCGCATCGGCTGTGGCAGAGTCAGTACGGAGGCGGCGAGATCCTGGGGCGGGCGATCCGACTTCACGGCCGCCCGCATACGGTCGTCGGCATCATGCCCCCGGGATTCGATTTCCCGAAAGCGAGCCAGCTCTGGATCCCGCTCCCCGTGCCGACGACCTTCGATGTCTTCGAGCCTTTTCGCGGCTTTCTTCCTTCGACGGTCGTCGCGCGCACGCGTGCCGGCGTCCCGGACGAGACGGTGAAGGCGGCGTTGCTCGCCGCCTGGGAACGCGCCGTGGCACCCGCCGAGGGGGAGAAGCGCAAGGGATTGGATGAGTGGATCGCGGAAGTGAAGGAGAAGGGAATTGCCGTTCCCCTGCAGCGTGATCTGCTGGGGGACCGGCGCCGCGCACTACTGGTGTTGTTGGGGGCAACCGGGCTGCTGCTGCTGATCGCGTGCGCCAACGTGGCGAACTTGCTGCTCTCGGACGCCGCGATCCGGCGTCGAGAGATTGCCGTGCGCGGTGTGCTGGGCGCAACACGCGGCCGCGTCGTCCGTCAGCTGCTGGTCGAGAGCACGATGCTGGCGGTCGCCGGGGCGTCCCTCGGAGTGCTCCTCGCGCCAGCGGTCCTCAAGGTGCTTCGCTCGATGCTGCCGGCTACGCTCGCTGGCGTCTCCCCCGCACAGATTGACCTGCGTGTGCTCGCTTTCGCGGCTCTCCTGGCTGTCGCCACGGGCATCATCTTCGGACTATGGCCCGCCGTCGGCGCGTCCCGAGCGGACGCCAACCAGGCGATCAAAGGCGGCGGCGGACATGGCGCGACTGCGGGCGGGGTGGGAACGGTGCGGCGCGCGCTCGTGGTCGCAGAAGTCGCATTGACCGTCATGCTGCTCATCGGCGCTGGGTTGATGCTGCGCAGTTTCGAGCAGCTGATGTCGAAGGACATCGGCCTGAATCCGGAACAGGTGGCGACCCTCGAAACGAGTTTCCCGAGGTCGGTGCCAGCCCCCGAGCGACTGCGCATCGCGCAGGCTGCGCTCGATCGTCTCGCACAGCAGCCTGGAATCCTCGCGGCGGGTATCGTGAACGACCTGCCGCTCCGCGGAGGCGGCGGGATCTCGGTGTCCATGACGGTGCCCGATGCGGCGCCACTTCCTGAAGGCGAGCGCCATTTCGCAAGGCAACTCTCGGCGAGCGGAGGTTATTTCGACGCCCTCGGCATCCGCCTACTTCGCGGTCGAACCTTCACGCCAACCGACAACAACGACGCGGCGCCCGTCGCGATCATCAGCAACATTACCGCGAACACCTGGTGGCCCGGACGGGAACCGATTGGAGGGACCTTTTCGTACGGACCGGACGGTCCGCCTATCACGGTGATCGGGGTGGTGGCCGACGTGCGCGAGGGGCGGATGGATCGTGAGCCAACACCGCAGATGTATCACTCCGCGTATCGCGCGCCCCCGGACAACCTTGCTTTCGTGGTGCGCGGCACCTTGCCACCTTCGCTCCTCATGACGCGCCTGCGTGAGGCCATGGCGAGCGCGGCGCCGGGACAACCGGTGTACAACGTCCGGATGATGGACGACGTCATCGGCGCATCGGTCGCGCCGCGCCGGACGAACACCATCCTCATCGGCCTGTTCGCAGCGCTCGCCTTGGCCCTGGCTGCGCTGGGTGTCTATGCGGTGGTGTCGTATGGCGTCGCGCAGCGCACGCGCGAGTTCGGCATCCGCGCGGCGCTTGGCGCGCGGGGCAGCGATCTCGTTTCACTCGTGGCGCGCGAAATGGTCGGCGCGATTGCCGCGGGTCTCCTCCTCGGACTTGGCGCGGCGTGGGCGTTGAGCAAGGTGCTCGCATCACTGCTGTACGAAGTGGACGCACGCGATGCCGTGACCTTCGCGGTGGTCCCGCTCGTACTCGTGCTGCCGGCGATCGTCGCGACGCTGATTCCCGCTGTGCGCGCGATGAAGGTGAGCCCCACCGAGGTGATGAGGGCGGACTGACAGCCTCGGCCATCAGCCTCGGCCATCAGCCGAGAGCCGAGAGCCGAGAGCCGAGGGCTGTTCTAGAAGCTCCCTCCCAGGAATACGGCGTTGGCGAAAATCGGCAGCAGGCCACGCCACATATCGCGGAAGTTGGGATCGCCCGCGAACGCGATGACGCGACCGCGCCCCACGCGCTCTGTCCACAGGTACGGTGAATTGGCGACGCGCGACGGGACCTCGGGCCACATGTAGCCGGCCAGTCGCAGGCGCGATTCGGGCGCGTAGCGGATGACTGCTTCCCCCGCCCGCAGGTCGCGGGGCGCGGTGTAGATGCGGTCAGAGAACATCAGGACCGGCACTTCGCCGGGCCTCACGCCAGCAAGCAGGGGAGACAACGTGTCAGCCACCGCGCGCAGGATCGCGCCAGGCACGTCGGTGGGAAGCGGGGCACCGCCGGCGCTGTCCACGCGAGCGCTGTCGCGCCGCGGACGGAGGCGGGACAATCCCGCCTGTTCGGTCGCCAGCCAGGCGGTCGCACCGTCGAGGGTGATCAGCACGCCGCCACTGCGAACCCATGCACCCAGGGCGCTTCGTCCGCCGGTGCCCAGCGTCGCATCCAGTGCGCCGCTGCCCACAGATGGGATCACGATGACGTCAAAGTTCGGCAGCATTCCAGCCAGGTTCGATGCCGCGACGGTGGTCACGGGATATCCAAGGCGCTGATCGAACGTGTACCAGCTGAAGCCGAAGGAGTTTCCCTGGATTGGGCTGCCCCCGACGAGCGCGACCCGCGGACTCCGGATCGGGATGACGCTGTTCGAGCCAAGGTCGGTGCCTGCATCCACGAGCGCGGAGTGCAGCGGGGTGAACGCCGGCATGCGCGAGCCGCCTGCCTCGGTGCCTGCGCGCCACATGCGACCGACGATGTCGTCATTCGCTTGCCGGCGGACAATGAATGCCCCCATCGGGAATGACGCGTTGCCCACGCGAAATGCACGCGGGGCGTACCAGACGCGGACGCTGTCGCGTAACAGCGCCGCGAGCAATCGCGTCGATTCATCGCTCCCGGGCGCGAACGCGTACCCGTACGCCGGTGCTGTGGGCGGAGGCGATGCAAACAGAGTGTCCCGGCCGAATGGCTGAACGAGCCGCGTGTCCGGCGGCACGGCTCGCGTCGTCCACGCGCGCACGCGGAAGGTGTACGGCAGCGCCCAGGCGGTCATGTCGTAGAACCGCTCCGGCTGGTTTGTGCGTCGGCTTTCCAACTCCTGTCTGATGAAGGCGGAATCCAGCTCCGCATCCGGTTCGAGGAGCGCTTTCGCGAGCCGGCCCTGTGGCTGCGCGATATCCACGACGTACGCGTTCCCGGCGGGCGCGGCGGCCCCGGAATGGCCGTACGGCGTGGCATCGCGAAGGCCGCCCGCCGACGTGAGTAGGCGCACTTCGATTCCATTGGCCATCAGTCGCGCGGCCAGAGAATCCGCGCGTCCCTGCGCGTCGCGTTCGATGACGATGGCGCGCATCGGCGCACTGGCCGCGTCGGTGATCGCCGTTTGCCGGAATGCCGCGAAGTCGCGGACGCGTTCGGTGCGCCGGTTTGCCGTCGTCAGCAGCGTCGCCCACGCAGCGGTGTAGTGATGATGCGATGCCTCACGCAGTGTCAGGATTGTGCCATCCGTCCGGCGGATGGCGCCCCCACCGCTGGACGCCTGCTCGTAGGTCATTCCCACGGCACCGGTGAGGATGGGCCACGAGACGCCGTAGCCGGGATAGAACTCGTCGTACCCTTCGCGCCGGAAATACGACCAGCCGTGGCGATCGAATGCCGCCGCGTTTGCCCCGGCGTAGAGGTCCCACCATTTGAGGATGCTGGAGTGCACATTCTTGTTGATGGGCTCCATCGGTGGCGCAAAGAAATACGTCGAGTTGGAGCCCATCTCGTGCAGGTCGACTGCCACGTGCGGATGCCAGTCGAGAAAGGTGCGGACGCGTCCGCGCGTCTCGGGATGCGAATGCAGGAACCAGTCGCGATTGAGGTCGAAGTAGTAGTGGCTTGTGCGGGGGCCGGGCCAGTTCCCCTGGTGGATCATCGCGCCGGGAGTCGTCGGCACTCCCAGGGCGCCGTGGTTGCGCATCACATCCTGCACATGCCGTTCATGTCCGTCGGGATTCTGCACGGGATCGATGAGCACGACGACGCTGTCGAGGATTCGCTGCGTCTCCACGTCGCGTCCCGCTGCTAGCTGGTACATCAGGGCGAGGGCCGCCTCGGTGCCGGAGGCTTCGCCGCCGTGCACCGTGTAACCCAGCCATGCAATGGACGGCATGCGCGCGGTTACCGTGCCAAGCTCGCTTGCGGATATTCCTCGTGGGTCACCGATCCGTTTGGCGTCGCCGCGGATTTGCTGTATGCGCGCGTGGTTCGCCTCGCTGGTGGCAATGACCATGATGGCTTCGCGCCCTTCGAAAGTGCGGGCGACCGTGTCGACACGAATGCGGCGGCTGGTCATCGCGAGACGCTCGGCGTAGCGCACAATCATGTGATGCGGCGTGAAACGGTCGCCGACCTCGTACCCCAGGACCGATTGGGGCGTCGGCACGGCAGGGTCGAACGGTCCGCCGGGACTGTAGGAATGTTGTGCCGAAAGCGACGACGCGGCGAGGAACAGGAAGGGCAGGAGAGGGCGCATGGCGGGAATGGAGGGATGGGCTGTCATTCTAAGCGTGCGCCGGCACCTTCGCATCCCGCTGCCGCCTATGTTTCGCGAATGGTCGAGTGCCGTGCCGGCAATACTACCGCGTCTGTCGTCTGCGTCGCATGATCGGCTTCGTGACATACGCGAAGCAGTCAACGTTGACGGACGATGACCGGCCACTCATCGCGGCGCTGACGCAGCACGGCATCGACGCGATGCCGGTGCGATGGGACGACGACACGGTCCGCCTCGGCGATTTCGACGCCCTCGTCCTGCGTTCGACGTGGGACTACCATCTTCGCGTCGCCGAATTCGAGCGATGGCTCACGCACGTTGAGGCGGCAAACGTTCCGCTGTGGAATCCGGTGGCGCTGGTCCGCTGGAACCTGCACAAGCGGTATCTGTGCGAGCTCGCCGAGGCGGGAGTGCTGATCCCGCGGACGCAGTGGCTGACGCGGGGCGCCGCGATGTCGCTGCGCGACGTCATGGACAGCGAAGGCTGGCAGGACGCCATTGTGAAGCCGGCGGTCTCGGCGTCGGCCACGGACACCTGGCGTGTGCGACTTGACGACGATCAGGACGCGACGCGCTTCGATGCACTCCTGCAGCGCTCCGATGTCCTGGTGCAGGAGCTGATCGGCGAGGTTGCTGCCGTGGGAGAATGGTCCCTGATGTTCATCGGTGGAGCGTTCAGCCATGCGACATTGAAGCGTCCGCGTGCCGGGGATTTTCGCGTGCAGACGGAGCTCGGTGGGACGGCGGTCCCGGCCAGCGCGTCGACGGAGGCCATTGCCACCGCGGAAGGCATCATGAGTCACCTGCCGACGCCAACCTTGTACACGCGCGTCGATGGCGTAGTCACGCCCCGGGGATTCATGTTGATGGAAGTCGAATGTATCGAGCCCGTGCTGTTTTTTGAGCAACACCCTGGCTCGCGCGACGTCTTTGCATCCGCCCTTCTCGAGCGGCTGGCTTGAGGAGCCATGATTCGCCCAACATCTTCGCAGCTCATGACAACTCCCCACCGGCGCCTGATCGACCTGAGTCACACCATCGAGCATGGCATGATCACGTACAAGGGGCTTCCCGCGCCGCTCATCTGTGACTGGATGAGCCGCGACGCATCGAAGGCGAAGTATGCCGCCGGCACAGAATTCCAGATCGGGAAGATCGAAATGATCGCGAACACCGGGACGTACGTCGACAGCCCCTTTCACCGGTATGCGCACGGCATGGATCTCTCGGAGTTGCCGCTCGAGTCCGTTGCGGATCTTGATTGTGTCGTGGTCCGCGTCGACCCTCGGAGTCCGCGTGCCATCGACGAAATCCCTGTGCCGCGCGAGCATGTGCGTGGTCGTGCAGTCCTCTTTCATACGGGGTGGGATCGTCGTTGGCGCACGGACGCGTACTTCGAAGGGCATCCATTCTTGACCGAGCGTGCCGCAGAATGGCTGGTGGCCGCCGGCGCGACGCTCGTCGGGATCGACTCATTCAATATCGACAACACTGACACGGGAGAACGGCCGGTGCATAGCGTCCTCCTTGGGCACAACATCCCGATCTGCGAACACATGTGCCGGCTGGATCAGGTTCCTCCGCAAGGCGGACGGTTCTCAGCGGTGCCCGTGAAGGTGAAGGGGTTCGGCAGCTTTCCCGTCAGAGCCTACGTGACGGTGCCATGACAGGCATGCCGAATGCCATGCGCCGTGTGTTCCCTCGGGCCATCACGCGCGCCGTCATCATCGTCGCGGCAATCTCCGGGTTATGGGTGGGTGCCGTCACGCTCGAGAGCGCGGACGCGCGCGCAGCGTCGCAGCCGCAGACGCGCTGGTACAAGGGGAACACGCACACGCACACCATCAACTCCGATGGTGACACCCCGCCGGATGAAGTGGCGCGGTGGTATCGGACGCATGGCTATCACTTCGTCGTTCTGTCCGACCACAATTTCCTCACCAGTGTGGATGGCATCAATGCTGTCATGGGGGCGGATGAGCGTTTCCTGGTAATTCCTGGCGAAGAGGTCACGGACCGATTCGAGACGAAACCCATCCATGTCAATGCCTTGATGGTCGAGAAGCTCGTGACGCCGCAAGGGGGTCTCTCGGTGGTCGAGACGGTCCAGCGCAACGTGGACGCGATCCGGGCGGCGAACGGCGTACCGCACATCAACCACCCGAACTTTGGCTGGTCCATCAGCGCTGATGAGCTGGCCCAGGTGCGTCACAACACGCTCTTCGAGATCTTCAACGGGCATCCGATGGTGAATAATGCCGGCGGGGGAGGTGTCGCCGGGCTCGAGCAGGTATGGGACGCGCTGCTCACACGCGGCCTCCAGCTGTACGGCATCGCCGTCGACGACGCGCACCACTTTCAACGCCCGTGGGATGCCGGCGCGTCTCGGCCGGGACAGGGATGGATCTACGTGCGCGCCGATCGGTTGGATGGTCGCGCCATCCTCGACGCGATGGAGCGTGGGGATTTTTATGCGTCCACCGGCGTGGAGCTCGCCGACTACCAGGCGAGTCCCGGCGCTATCCGGATCGCCGTCCGCGAACGTGCGTTCGAAAAGTACCGCGTGCAGTTCATCGGCCAGGGAGGCCGGCTCCTCAAGGAAGCAGCGGCCACTCCAGCGGTGTACGAGATCCGGGGCGACGAGGGATACGTGCGGGCCAAGGTCTACGACTCGAATGGCCGCGTCGCGTGGACCCAGCCCGTGCGCGTCCGGCCTTAGTGTGCCTTCACGGCTCAGGCGCCGAAGATGATGAAAGTGACCTTGTCACCCACCAGGAAGCGCGCCATGCGGCGCGCGCGGTGCGCCGCGATCGCGGCCACGCGAGCATCGCGCGGCACCACGCTGATGCCAATGATCCGCGATACCACTGCACTATCCGTGGGAACGCTGTCTGCCGGAGCACCGGGGATGGGACGAACACGCGTTGCGGCCGGTGGCACGAGGACGCCGGCGATCGTATCCGCCAGGCTGTCGCGAACGCGGTCGGCGATCGTGCTGTCCGGTCGAATGGTGTCGCCGGGTTGTGCGGCGACAGGTCGAGTGAATGGAGCGCGTGCGGGCCAGTTCCTGTACTCCATGACGCCATACGGCCGGCGGAAGGTGAACTTCGCGGGCAGGTATGGCTCCAGCGTCACGAGGATGTCCCCCTGTACACCCTCCGGCGGAAAGTACGCGCTGTCGGAGTAGAACGCGTACACGGCGGAGCGCACGACTTCAATGTCGGCATTCAGCGCGTCGGCGGTGCGCTCATCCTGAAGCGTCGCCGCCTTGGGGACCGCGATTGCCCCGATGCTCCCAACGATAGCGAGCACCGACACGACCTCGACGAGAGCGGATTTCGCGCTCACGGCAACCGGTCCCGCAGGAAGGACGTCGCTGACGCCGCAAGCTCCGCGGGATCCTGCGTGGATCGGTAGACGATCGCCTTCGACGAATCGATGTGCGCGCGGAGTTCGAACGTGTCCTGCTGAACGTGATAAGACATGCCCGGCCAGGACTCGCCCACCTGGGCAAGCGTGCGAGGCAGTGCGTTCCCAGTGGAGTCCCGGAACGTGAGCACACGCGCGACGGTGAGGAACATCGCGTAGCGGACATGCCCTTCGCGTGCGGCGGGCTGCAGGTGGTGGGGCGAAGGGCCAAATACCCATGGCGCCCGCGCGACGTAGGCATACGTCGCGACGATGAGCGAGGCGACCGCGGCCAGTGCGAGAAGCATCGGTCGCGCCCGGTACGACTCCATGGGCTTCGCGAGTTGCACCGCACGAGTGACACGCGCGGCATGCTCCACCACGTCGCGCACCATGGCTTCCTTCAGCGCTTCGGGTGTCTCGTCCCCGACGTCGTCCAGGTTGTAAACCGGCTCCTGTGAGGCTTGGTGACGCGCATCGCTACCCGACGGTCCTTCAGGGGGCTCGTCCGATTCTGGACGCGCAGGTAACCCGCGGGGACGACGCGGTGGCGGAGGCGGATTACTCATGCGGCGGGTTTCGCGTCAGAAAGGCAGAACAGGACCGGTCGCAATTATTACTATAGTATAGCCGATGACGGCAGCCCCTCCCATAACCCGATCGGCAATCCGGCAGTCGCTGCGACGGGGTTTCTCGCTCATTGAGATCCTCGTGACCGTCGGCCTGATCGGCATCGCCTTGTATATCAGTATTCCAAGGGTCTCGCGGCTGAGCAACCAGTCGCGGGTGCAGCGTGCTGCACGCATGCTGCAGGCCGAAGTCCAGCAGGCATTTGCCATCGCGGGACGCAATCGCGTACCCATCAGGCTCACCTGGAACAGCAGCGCGCTACAACTGCAGGTGACGAACCTGGCGGGGAATACCGTCTTTCGCCGCGCGGGCGTGGGCAGCGGCAGCTTTGGGCTCACCGCCAGCGATGTCACCATGACACCGGCGACACTCACCGTGTTTCCCAACGGCCTTGCCGATGACTCGCTTCGGATCGTGGTGTCACGGAGCGGGTTCACTCAGACCGTGCGCGTTGCGCGCTCGGGGATGATCCGGTCGCGGTGACGCCGCGTCGACGGGCATCGCGTGATGGCTTCACGCTCATCGAAGTGATCATGGCGATGACGATCGCCGCGACGGCCATGATCATGCTCGCAACGCTCGCGACGTCCACCGGGCGACGCGGCTACACCAACGACATGGCCACGAAGCGCAATTTCGCGCTGGCGCAGCAGGCGTCACGCATCCAGGTGATGCCCTTTGACCTGGTCACGCAGCTCACCAGCGG
>DASPMP010000261.1:0-7970 GCA_035626995.1 Gemmatimonadaceae bacterium | reverse complement strand
GACGCGCTGCCGAGGATGCGCGGGGACATGCGGAAGACCGCCCGGCTCGTGACCGTCCTGCTGAACAACGCGTACAAGTTCACCGCCGCGGGCGAGGTCCGGGCATCGGTTCGCGAGAAGGGCGGACGAGTGATCTACCGGATCGCGGATACCGGCGTGGGGATCTCCGAGGCGGCGCAGCGGTTCGTCTTCGACGAGTTCCGGCAGGAAGACGGGTCCGCTACCCGGAAGTACGGTGGCTCGGGGCTGGGGCTGGCGATCGCCCGCCGCCTGGCGCGCGTCCTTGGCGGGGACATCACGCTGTCGTCGGAACGGGGGAAGGGCTCTACTTTTGAGGTAGAGCTTCCGTTGATCGCGTCGCGGTAACCCCGGTTTCCATGCCAATTTCAGATCGCACTGTCCAGGAGTACCGTACGTCGGCCGCACCGGCAGACGTGCTCCAACGCGCGAAGACGTTCTTTTCGGAGCGGAATCCCCTCTACGCCACCTTCATCGACAAGGAAGGTCCGGGGTACGTCACCTTCCGTGGTCAGGGGACGGAGGAGATCGTGATCGCCGTAACGGAAAAGGACGGCGTGACCCTCGTCACCGGCTCCACCTATCTCTTCGACATGCAGGTCGCGCGGTTCATGTCCACCCTTCCATACGCTCCGGGCGGGCAGGCGGCTTCATGAGCGCGACCTTCGTGCGCCAGCTTCGCTCCATGCGTCCGCCCCTGGAGCTCGCGCCGGCCGGTCCGGACACGGTCGATTTTCGCGTCCAGGTCTCGGAGCTGTGGGACGCGGTCAAGGTGACCGCAAAGCCCACCATGGCGGTGGCTGACGTGAAGCGGCGTGTCCTCGAAGTCTTCTTCCCGAATGAGTCGTTTCCCGAGGATTACGTGCTGAAGCTTCGCGGTTGGGAGATGCTGGACGAAACCGCGCCCATCGGGGCAAGCGGGGTGGGGCCCGGGGCCATCGTCCTGCTCTCGCAAAGGCGCCGCAGTCCCCTCCGGTAGCCCGCGTTGGGCGCCACCGGCTTTCTCTCACATTCGGACTGTGGCCGCCACGACACCGGGTGGGGTCACCCGGAGCATGTCGGACGGATTCGCGCGATTCCGAGGGCGCTGAGGGATCATCCTGACCTGTTCCACGCCCTGGTCCATGCCGAAGGTCGGTATGCCACGGTCGACGAGCTCGCCCTGGCGCATGACCCGGGTTACATCCAGTCCGTGCGCGACCTGGTGGCCGCGGGGGGAGGGCAGGCGGACGCCGACACCGTTGTGAGTGAAGGTTCCTGGGATGCGGCGACCGCTGGCGCGGGATGTGTCCTGGATGCTGTGGACATGGCCATGGACAGCCGGGCGCTCCGGTCGTTCTGCGCCGTGCGTCCCCCCGGACATCATGCCTTGCGCGACCGCTCGATGGGATTCTGCCTCTTCGGCAACGTCGCCATCGGTGCCCACTACGCCCGCCAGAAACACGGGCTCGAGCGCATCCTCATCGTGGACTGGGACGTCCACCATGGCAATGGGACGCAGGCGCTGGTGGAGCATGAGCCCGACATTCACTTCATCTCGATGCACCAGTGGCCCTGGTATCCAGGCACCGGTGCCGCCGCGGACCGCGGGCTGCACGACAACGTCTGGAACGTCCCGATGCGGGCCAATCTTGCCGCAGGCGCATACGTGGACGCCCTCCGCACGGCGATCGATCACGCGACCGACGGATTCGTTCCGGACCTCGTATTCATCTCCGCAGGATTCGATTCACTCAAGGGCGACCCGCTCGGCGGATTCACCCTGGAGCTGGATCACATTGCCCTCCTCACGACCCACCTGGTGGACCTCGCCAAAACGTGGTGCGGCGGGCGCGTCGTGAGTGCGCTCGAGGGCGGGTACGCCCCCGAACGTCTGGCGGAAGCGAGCGTCACCCATATGCGGGCGCTCGCGGAAATCGCTACCTTAGCGCCATGACCGAGCCCGCCAAACCGGTGGCGGACACCTCTCGACCGGCGATCCTGTACGTTGACGCCGACGGAAAGCTCCGGCGGGACCTGAGCATCGCCGAGATCTCGAGCATTATCCGGGGCGGGCCGGGTGAGCTCTGGATCGACATGCGCGTGACGAGCCGCCAGTGCATCGCGATGCTCGACAACGTGTTCGCCTTCCATCCGCTCGCCATCGAGGATGCGCTCAATCCGGTGAGTCGCGTGAAGGTCGATGAATATCCGGGCTTCCTGTTCGCGATCGTGCGCGGGGTGCGCTTCGCCGCGCAGACCGACGACCCGTATGACCTGGAGACGTACAACCTCTCGTTCTTCCTCGGCCCGAACTACCTGGTCACCGTACATGGCGAGGACACCGGGGCATTCGACGCCGTCGCCGACCGTGTGGTCCGCCACCCCGAGATGCTGCAGCGGGGGGCAGAGCGTGTGATGCACGCCATCATGGACCAGGCGATCGACCAATACTTCCCACTGCTCGACGAGATCGACGACTTCATCGACAAGGTGGAGACGCGCGTCTTCGACAACTTCGACCAGTCGGCGCTCCAGGACATCTTCCAGGTCAAGCGGCTGGTACTGACGCTCCGGCGTCACCTGAGCCCACAGCGCGAAGTGTTCAACGTCCTGTCCAACCGGCCGACGCCACTGCTCGCGCTCGATTCGCAGGTCTATTTCCGCGACATCTACGACCACAACCTGCGGATCAACGAATCGCTGGAGACATACCGCGACCTCCTCGGCAGCACGCTGGACAGCTACCTGACGCAGGTTTCCAACCGCCTGGGCAGCATCACGAAGGGGCTATCCGTCATCGCCACGATTAGCATTCCCTTCGTCGTGGTGAGCGGCATGTGGGGGATGAATTTTTCGCACATCCCCCTCGCCGATCAGCCACATGCCTTCTGGTACATGCTGGCGCTTCAGCTCGCGCTGTCCGCCGTCCTGCTCATCATTCTCCGCCTTCGGAAGCTGATCTGATGTCGCTGCGCGTCTACGGAATCATGATGCAGGATGGCCACGCGCCGCCGCGGCTGCAGGACGGCGTGAAGCTCCTGTCGTTTCGTGACCTCGCAGCCGTCACGGAAGAGGGGGACTTCAAGGCGACGGACGTGGATACGCCGGACATCGAGCGGCATCTCTCGATTGTCCAGGCGCTGTTCGCGCACGATCCCATCCTTCCCGCGCCCGTGGGGTGCGTCTTCCGCACTGCGGAGGTTCTTCAGCGCTGGATGGAGCTGCACTACGTCGCGATCTCCGACGCGCTGGCGTGGGTGGAAGACCGGCACGCGGCGCGCGTCCACATCACGCGCGCCATGGGGAGGGAGAGCGACAAGGAGGCTGGGTCCGACCTCGCCGCTATTGCCGCCGAGGTCACCCGCTCCCTGCGGCGGCGTTCGGTATCTGCCGTTCCCCTTCGCTCCGAGGAGGTCACCGGGATTGTGCTCAGCGCCGCCTACCTCGTCGAGCGCGACCTCTGGGAGGAGTTCTCGGACGCGGTGAACGACGAGGCGGACCGGCATCCCGCCATCAAGATGGAGCTCACGGGACCGTGGCCGCCGTACGACTTCGTTCGACTCCAGTTCGGCGCCTGACGTGTTCTGTCCCGACTGCGGCACCTGGAACCGGAGCAACGCCGCTGCCTGCGCCCGCTGCAACGCCCCGCTCCCGGAAATCGCCGGCCCCGCCATCGAGAAGCCGGACGAAGAGATCAGCCGGCTGCGCCAGGTCACCGGCAGCCGGTACAAGGTGTTGCGGCGGCTGGGCGGGGGAGGAATGGCCAGCGTCTTTCTCGCGGAGCACGCGCAGCTGGGGCGTCAGGTAGTCCTCAAGGTTCTTCATGGACACCTCTCGAAGGACGCGGAGATGCTGGAGCGATTCCGCCGCGAGGCGCGGGCGGCATCGCAGCTCGTCCATCCGAACATCGTGCCGATCACCGACTCGGGTGAAGGGGAGGGCGTTCTCTACACGGTGATGCCGTATCTGCCCGGCGGTTCCTTCGCGGACCGCATCGCCGAGGGAGTGCGAAGTCCGTCGGAAGTAGCTGCGGTAGTGGTACAGGCGGCGGTGGCTCTGGACTACGCGCACCGGCGTGGCATCGTGCATCGCGACGTGAAGCCGGACAACATCCTTTTCGACGAGGACGGACACGCGCTGGTGACCGACTTCGGCATCGCCGAGGCGCGATCGCAAGGGAGGCTCACAGCGAGCGGCCGCGCGATGGGGACGCCGCACTACATGTCTCCCGAGCAGGCCATGGGCAAGCTCGTGGACGGCCGCAGCGACGTGTACGCGCTCGGCATCCTGATGTACGAAGCGCTTGTCGGTTTTCCGCCGTTCGATGGTCCCGATGCATTTGCGGTCGGGTACAAGCAGGTGCACGAGGCGCCCGTGCCCCTCACGCAGATTCACAGCGACATTCCGCAGCCGCTAGCTGACATCGCCATGCGTTGCCTCAGCAAGGCACCGGGGTCGCGCTACGCGCGCGCCAATGAGCTGGCCGACGCCCTCATCGCGTTTCTCATCCGGAACGGCAGCGGCGACAACCTGCGCGCCGCCTACGCCTCGCGGCAGGATTCACGCACGCCCACGCGATGAAGCTCGCGCACCACCGCTTCGCGATCCACCCGAAGGTGCCGTTCGCGATCTCGAGGAGCAGCACCACGGTCTACGAGCGCGTCCTGATCCGCCTGAGCGACGACGCTGGCGTCGAGGGATGGGGCGAAGCCGCGCCGAACGTCTTCTACAGGGAAACCGCCGATACCGTCGTGGCGGCGCTGGCGCGGCTGACGCGTGTCGTGGAACGCGCACGAACGGTGGACTCGCTGCACGACATCGACGTGCTCGAGGAATGGATGCGCACCGAGAACCCTGGCGACTCTTCTGCGCGCGCCGCGATTAGCGTCGCCGCGCACGACCTCCTAGGGAAGAAGCTTGGCACACCTCTGTGGCGGCTGTTCGAGGCGGAGCCGGCGCACATGCCGTTGTCGAGCTTCACGATTGCCATCTCGACTGATGATGCGGAGGTCCGCCGGCGGATCGAGGAGGCGCATCAGTATCCCGTGCTCAAGATCAAACTCGGCACGGATCGCGACGAATGGACCGTCCGCATCGTGCGCCAGGGTGCGTCGAACAAGACGCTCCGTGCGGACGCAAACGCCGGTTGGACGCGGGAACGCGCACCGCACATGGTCGGCGTGCTGGCGGACAATGGCTTCGAGCTCGTGGAGCAGCCGCTCGCGCCAGACGACCTCGCGGGACTGAAGGTGCTGCGCGACTTCTCGCCGATTCCTGTCATCGCCGACGAGTCATGCCGCACGGCGAGCGACATCCCTGCGCTGGACGGTGTGGTGCATGGGATCAACATCAAGCTGTCGAAGTGCGGTGGACTCGCCGAGGCGCGTCGCATGATTTCCGAAGCGCGGCGTCGTGACTTGAAAGTCATGCTCGGCTGCATGATCGAATCCAGTCTCGGCATCACCGCGGCCGCGCACCTTGCGCCGCTGGTGGATTACGTCGACCTCGATGGCGCGGCGTTGCTTTCCGACGACCCCTACGTCGGCGCGACGATGGACGCCGGGATGATCCGTCTCCCATCCGCCCCGGGCCTGGGCGTCTCCATTCGCGACTAAAAAGCGACTGCGTTGGATTAGCCTTCAGTCCACGCCATGCTCGTTTCTGTCGCCCTGCCGCTCCCGCTCTTCCAGCCGTACACCTACGAGGTGCCGGCGGAGCTGCGGGCGCGCGTGTCGCTCGGAAGTCGAGTGGTGGTTCCGGTGCGCGGGCGGCGCGAGCTGGGGTTTGTCGTCGGTGAGGGGACGCTTGCGGAAGGGGTGAAGGCGAAGCGGATCTTCGCCGCGCCCGACGAGCAACCGTCGCTCGACACGAGCCTCGTCGAACTGTGCTCGTGGATCGCGGACTACTATGTCGCTCCCCTGGGAATGGTGCTGCGCACCGCGCTGCCGGCGGCGCTCAGCCAGTCTGCCGCGCCGGAGCCCGCGCGGAAGACGCGCCGGATGGCCGGCATCGCCCGTGAGCTGCCGACCCTCATGGAGCGTGACGAGCTGTTTGCCCGCGCGAGGAAGCAGCGCGAGCTGTACGAATTGCTCGAGTCCCTCGGTGGACGCGCCCCAGTAGACCTCCTGCTGGCGCGGATGTCCTTTTCCCCAGCGGTGCTCAAGGGGCTCGTGGATCGCGGATTGGTTTCCGTTGGCGCGGAAGTCGTCTCGCGCGATCCATTCAGCGACCGGGCCGTCGAGCCGGCGCCGAACCATCGTCGCACGCCGGCGCAGGCCAGCGCCATCGAGGCGCTGAATGCCGGGAAGGCCGCGGAGGTGTTCCTGCTGCATGGCGTCACCGGGAGTGGCAAGACGCTCGTGTATCTCGATTTCCTCAACACCATCGTCAACGAGCGCGGGAAATCGGCGATCGTCCTCGTCCCGGAGATCGCGCTCACCCCGCAGACGGTGAGCCGCTTTCGCGGCGTCTTTGGCGACAAGGTCGCGGTGCTTCACAGCGCGCTGAGCGACGGTGAGCGGTACGATGCCTGGCTCGCGCTCCAGCGTGGCGAAAAACGCATCGCCGTGGGCGCACGCTCCGCGGTCTTTGCGCCGCTCCCCGACCTCGGCGCCATCATCGTGGACGAGGAGCACGAGACGTCGTACAAGCAGGGCGAATCGCCGCGATACCACGCGCGCGAAGTCGCGATCGTCCGCGCGAAGCGCTCCGGCGCCGTCGTGGTGCTCGGGAGCGCCACCCCAAGCCTGGAGAGCTGGGCCAACGCGGCCACGGGGAAGTACACGCTCCTCTCGCTGCCGGAGAGGGTGGGAGGGGCGACGCTGCCGGCCGTCCGCGTGGTGGACATGCGCGTTCCGAAGGATCGTAACGCGCCGTCGCCGCATGCGACCACGTCGGAGGCGCTGGCGCGTCTCGTCATCAGCGAGCCGCTGGAGGACGCCCTGCGAGACCGGATGGAGAGACGCGAACAGTCCATCCTCCTGCTGAACCGTCGTGGCTACTCGGCGTTCGTGCAGTGCGCGTCCTGCGGCGAGGTGGACACCTGTCCCAACTGCAGCATCAGCCTCACCTACCATCGCGCGCCCGAGCGGCTCGTCTGCCATTACTGCCAGCACGCGGAAGAGCCGCGCGCGGTGTGCCGGCGATGCGGGGGCGCCGTGCTGCGCCAGCGCGGCCTCGGGACGCAACAGGTCGAGCGGCTCATCTCGGAGCGGATTCCCAACCTGCGCATCGCGCGCATGGACGTGGATACGACGTCAGGAAAGTGGGCGCACGCGGACATTCTCGATCGCGTCGGCGCGGGAGACGTGGACGTCCTGCTGGGGACCCAGATGATCGCCAAGGGACTCGACTTTCCCAACGTCACCCTCGTGGGGGTCGTGGATGCCGACGTCGGGATCAATCTGCCCGACTTCCGCGCATCCGAGCGCTGTTTCCAACTCCTGAGCCAGGTAGCGGGGCGGGCGGGACGAGGGCCGAAGGGTGGCGAGGTGTTGATCCAGACGCGAGTGCCCGACCATCACGCGGTGCGGTTCGCCGTGGCGCACGATTACCACGGCTTCGTCACCCGCGAGCTGGAATCGCGGGACGATCCGCCGTATCCACCGGTGACCCGGCTGGTGAACGTCGTATTCAGCGGCACGCGCGAAGAGGAGACCATGCAGCTCGCGATCGACGCCGCCGATCGCCTGCGGGGGATGCTCGCGCGCCGCCCCGACGCCGACGTCGCCATCGTGGGACCGTCGAAATGCCCGATCGAGCGGATCAAGAACCGATGGCGCTCGCACTTCATGCTCCGGTCGGACAACGCCGCTCAGCTGACCAGGGTAGCGCGGTACATCGCCGAGAAGCTGCCGATCCCGACAGGTGGCCAGTTGCGGGTGGTTGTGGATCGCGATCCCGTGTCGTTGCTGTGACACCGGCTCATCAGCTTGTCAGCTTCTCAGCTTCTCAGCTTCTCAGCTTCTCAG
>DASPMP010000260.1:0-9183 GCA_035626995.1 Gemmatimonadaceae bacterium | reverse complement strand
CACAGAACGATCTGGTCGAGCGCCTCTCGAAGATCACCGGACGACAGCCGGCCCGGATCCAAGTGCCGCAATTCATCGCGAACATCGGCGTGAAGCTCGCGGGCGCCGTTGGACTCGACGTGTCGTTCAACGAAAGCCAGATGAAGATGCTGTCCGAAGGAAACGAGATTGCGCAGGGTTATGAGAATGCGCTCCTGACGCAATTCCAGGTGAAACCAACACCGCTGGATTCCGCGCTTCGCAAGCTGGCAGAAGAGCAGGACGAGCAACTCCCTGATGAAGGATTGGGGCCGTTGCGCCGGAAGCGGTATTGGGCCGAGATCAGCGGCTCTCGCATGGGTCCCGAACAGCTCATGGAGTACGTCAAGCAGCATTTCACCGATCTCATGGCGTCGTTCATCGACTCTCAGGCCGAGCCGCAGGCCGCAACCGTCATCGAAGAGGACGCGACACTCACGCTGTCACTGCCGCTGCGGGGTCACGTTCAGGTTCGTGTCGCCGAAAGCGAGCCGCGGGTCTTTACTTTGGTCACGCTGGCAGGGCATCCCCTGTCCGGTGCGGTGCGCTTTCTGGGTGAAACGCGCGGCAACGCAACGCGCTTCGAGATCCAGCTTTATGACCGGGCAGCCAACGTCGTAGACCTCGTCATGATGCGGACGCTCGGTGAACGACTGCAGGACGTGTCGTGGCGGGAGATGATCGACAATGTCGTAAAGGCCAGCGGTGGCTCGTCAACGGGCGTGCAGCAGGAAAGTGAGACGCTCGATGACGATCAGGCCGAGCGCATCGAGGTATGGCTGCGTGAGATCGTGATGGAACGCAAACGGGAGTCGGCCGGCATATAGGGCGTACGGCCGCGGCGTACGGCCTCGGCTCCCTGCATTCGGTGCCGAGGCCGAGGCTACCAGCCGAGGCTATTCCTTGAAGGCCACGTTCAGGGGTCGTGCCTGGCAGTGCTCGCCACACCCCATGCGGTAGCGGTTTCGCGCAACCCAGCGATACAGCTTATCGGCCAGCGTGCGCACGAATGGAAGAGTGAACACCCACGAAATCCACCGGCCGCGCGGCAGAATCGTGAGCAGCTGCTCGACAGCCGCTGATCCCTGCCAAGTCTCGCCTCCGGGACCAACCAGCTGGATTGCCTCGCTGTATGCCTTTGCGGGAATCCAGGGGAAACGAGCCATGACTCCGGTCGCCTGAGATGGGACGACTTCGATCAGTCGCGGGCTATCCCATTTCATCAGCAGCTTCGAGAGCCGCGTGCACATTTTGCACACGCCGTCGTACACCAGCGTGTATGGGCGCCCGAGCCCCGTGGATGGGACCTCAGGGATGCCACGCACGGTGAAGCGAACGACGGGATATGTCGTGGCCACCACGGCGCTCACGTCGCTGACCCGGCTGCCGGCGTGTGCGCGTGGGCTTCCGCTTCGTCGGAAGCATTCGTTGTGTCGCCCTGTGTCGATCCTAGTTCGCCGATGTCGATGGTCGGAGGATGCATCAGCGTCGCGTGGACCGTGCACATTTCGGCGACCCTCCGTGCCGCGTTGCGCTTTTTCTCGGGGAGACTCGGCCACTCATACTGCATGCTGATTTCCGAGACACGATGTGGCTCGTCGTCCGAGAACTTCCACTGCACTTCGATGGCGAGGTCGTCCACCGACTGCTTGCTGTGCGTCGCCCACGAGTACATCACCGAGAAGGTGCAGTATGCAAGCGAGCTGGCCAGCATGTGAAAGGGCGAATACTGCTCGTCAGGCTCCATCGCTTCGATGGTCATGGGGCCTGCGTCCGGCTCGAGCCGGATGGAGTATTCGGACGTGAGGATGATCTTCATCAGGCTGGCAGGATCGCAAAAAGGACGCCGGTAACCGCTAGTCAGCTTGTCCGCTTGTCGGCTTCTCGACAAGCCGACAAGCCGTCAACCCATCAAGCAAGGCTTGGCTGTTGCTGCGTCAGGCAATGCAACGTCCCCAGCCCCCAGACGAGGTCGACGGCGTGCACGCCGATCACTTCACGATCCGGCATCAGCGCGGCAAGCGTATTGAGCGCGACGCGATCGTTGCGGTCGTTGAAGGTGGGAACGATGACAGTGCGGTTCGCGATATAAAAATTGGCATAGCTCGCCGGCAGCCGCTCGCCATTCATGATGACTGGTCGCGGGAAGGGAAGCTTCACGACTTTCAACGCGCCGGCGTCGCCGCCGGCGAGCTGCAGCCGACGCAGGTTGTCTACACTGCGCTCGTGATTGTCGTCCGCGGGATCCTCCTCGTACGCGAGCACGATGACGCCTGGCGCGACGAAACGCGCAATGTCGTCGACGTGACCGTGCGTGTCGTCGCCGACACATCCCTCGCCGAGCCAGATGGTCTCGCGGATTCCGAGCCATTCGCGGAACACCTGCTCGTACCCATCGCGATCGAGCCCCGGATTGCGCTCCTGCACTTTGGAAAGCAGGCACTCTTCCGTGGTGAGCATGGTGCCCTCGCCGTCCGTTTCGATGGCACCGCCTTCGAGCACAACGCGCCCCTGGCCATCCGGGCGATTCGGCTCCGACCGTTTCACCTTTGTGATCTGCTCGACGGCCTCACCGACGCGGGCGTCGCGCTCGTAGTTGTCGTACTTCGCCCAGGCGTTGAACCGCCAGTTCACCAGCTCCATGCGACCGGCATTCTGCACCCAGACGGGACTGGAATCACGCAGCCACACCCGATCGTTCGGCACGATGTGAAGGCGCACGTTCGTCGTAACGCCGTGGGCCCCGAGGTGACGCTCCGCGTTCTCACGGACGTCATCGTCGTGGCAGAGAATCTCCACGCGCTCTTGCCGGTGCAGTACACGCGCGATTTCCGCATACACCCACGGGATTGGCGCGAGCTTGCCCGGCCAGTCAGGCTCGTGGTGCGGCCAGGCGATCCAGGTGGCGTCGTGCTTTTCCCATTCCGCCGGCCACCGTCTCATCCGGCGCCAAGATACCGGCTGAGGATGGGCGCGTAGGCGTCGATGCGGCGGTCACGGAGGAATGGCCAGTTGCGGCGTGTCTCCTCGATGATCTTCGGGTCGCATTGGGCCACGAGGATCGCTGGCTCTGTCTGCGCTTCGACGAGAATGCGTCCGAACGGATCGGCAATGAACGAATGTCCGAAGAACTCAATGCCATCGGTACTCGGCTCGTCCTCATGCCCGATGCGATTCGGCGACGCGACGAACACGCCGTTGGCGATTGCGTGGGAGCGCTGCATCGTGCGCCACGCATCGACTTGCGCGCGTCCGAAGTCGGCCTTCTCCTTGGGGTGCCACCCGATGGCCGTTGGGTAGAACAACACTTCCGCGCCGAGCAGCGACGTGATGCGCGCCGCCTCGGGATACCACTGGTCCCAGCAAATCAGGACGCCGATGTCGGCGAAGCGCGTCTTCCAGACCCGGAAGCCACTCGCCTGCTTCGCGACCTGGCCGATCTTGTCCATGTGGTCATCGACCGCGGCGTCGCCTGGCGTGAAATAGAATTTCTCATTGAAGAGCGGATCGTCCGGGATGTGCATCTTACGATACACGCCGAGCAGGGATCCGTCTGCGTCGATGATCGCGGCGGAATTCCGATAGACGCCGCGTGCCTGCTTCTCGAAGAGCGGCACGACGATGACCACGCCGAGTTCCTTGGCGACCTTCTGCATCGTTACCGTCGTCGGCCCGGGAATCGGTTCCGCGATGTCGAACCGATCGTGCTTCTGGGACTTGGCGAAGTACGGCGCGTTGAACAGCTCCTTCAGGCAGATGACCTGGGCGCCGCGGGCTGCCGCCTCGCGAATGCGGGGGATGGTGGCTTCGACCGTGAGCTGGAGGTCGTCAGTCGCCGCGTCCTGAATGATGCCGACGGTGAACGGCTTGTGCATGCGCGAAACTTACGCACGGACGAGGCCAATCGTGATGTCCATGACATTCGTTCCGGTCGTGCCCGGGGCAAAGAGCGCATTGGCACGTGCGAGTGCATCGTACGACTCATGCGCGCGCAATGCCGCTTCGGGATCGCGGCCATTGTTGAGGATCGCCGTCCATGTGCTGGCGTCGACGACCGCGCCGGCAGCATCGGTGGGACCGTCGCGGCCATCCGTGCCTGCCGCGAGCAGCGTAATTCCGGCGGCGCGTTCGCCCGCGTTCGCCAGGTATTTCGACGCCGCGAGCGCGAGTTCCTGACACCGACCTCCCGCTGGGGTAGAGCCGTTCAATGACACCGTCGTCTCGCCACCCCAGATGAACGCGTGCATCTGGCCGGGCGCCACCGTCTCGCGAGAGCGCAGCAGCGTCTCGGCGACCCGCGCGCCTGCGGCGGCGGCGTCGCCGACGAGTGGTTGTTCCTGAATGACGGCGTGGCATCCCGAGTTCCGGGCAGCGGTTGCCGCTGCCTTCAGCGCCACCGTATTGTTGGCGATCACGCGCGCGGTGACATGCGCGAACGCCGGGTGCGTTGCCTTGGGTGTCTCCGGCGTGACGCCGCGCGCGACATCGGAGAGATACCGCTGGAACGCGGGTGCAATCTGCGCGTACAGGCCGGACCGTTGCAGCGCCTCGATGACCTCGTGCACCCGAGTGGGGTCGGGCACACACGGCCCAGAGCCAATGGTCGCCAGGTCATCACCCGGCACATCGGAAATGGCGAAGCAGTAAGTCGGAGCAGGCGCCAGTCGGAGCGCCATGCGCCCCGCTCCCCAGAGCGACAGTCGTTTCCGGATCGCGTTCATTGACTGGATGTCGAGACCGGAGCCGAACAGCAAGGTGTACAGCTGCGTAAAGTCGGCTTCGCTCATCCCGCGAAGTGGCGCGCCGATGAGGCTCGACGCACCGCCGGAGATGAGCACGATGCCAGTGTCCGCTCCACGCTTGGCGGTGATGACATCGTTGATCCGCGCGGCCGCCAGGAACGACCGACGCGAAGGCACGGGATGATCGCCGACGATCGCCGAGACAGTGCCGAATGGCGCCTCGGCCGGCTCAGGCGCTACGACCAGCCCTCCAGGAATCTCGGCGAGGGAGCGCTGGAGCGCGGTCACCGCCGCCGATGCCATTCCCTGCGCCGCCTTGCCGAACGCAAACACCCAGACGCGCTCGCGTCGCTTCAGTGGCACTGACGCGAGCGCGCTGGCCGTGAGAGACTCGACGTTGGCGCCGCCAACCGCGGCGCCATACAAATCATGAAGAAGTTCCCGGGCGCCGCTCACTGCGGCGACGTCACCCCTGCCGCCTTGTCTACTGCCTTCCCGAGGTCGGTGTAGGCGTCCTGGGACAGCACGTTGAAAGGCGTCACGCGATGCGCAATTCTGCCCTCGGGACCAATGACGAACAGGTTGCGCACGAGAAAGGCGCCCCGCGTCGAGCCGTACGCCTTGCCAATCATCTGCCCGGAATCACTGGCGAACATCCCGGGATAATTCTTCTCAATCGCCCACGCGGCGAGCGTCGTATCTGCGTCGACGCTCACACCCAGGAGCACTACCTTTTCACCGTTGTTGAAGAGCGTGGCGTACTGATCACGGTACGCCTCAGTCTGGATCGTTCAGCCACGCGTTCGCGCGCGCGCGAAAAACCAGAGCACGACGGTCTGGTCACGGTAGTCGGAGAGTTTGGCGGGCTTGGCAGCGATCCCATCCCTGGTGATCGGCCGGAAGGCGAAGTCAGGCGCCATGTCGCCGACCTTCGGAATCAGGGTCGTGTCCGGCGGCGGCGGTGCAGCTTGCTGTGCACCCAAGGCAGTGCCTGCAAGTAGCAGCAGCCCCGGCAGATACAGCAGACTCGAGCGGGTCTTCATCAGGTGTCCTCTAATTGATGCCGCGAAGATACAACCAACCGCAGAAAAGTGGACAGGTGTTTCCAATAAGTGAAGGAAAACAGGGGTTTAGGTAGGTCCGCCGAATGCTTTATGAGGGGCCGGCCGCATGGCAGCGGCAATACTCAGGGAGGAAATGCCATGAAGAACCTCAAGATGCTTCTACTCGTTCCTGCGGCGGTGCTTGCTGCAGCGTGCGGCCGTGACAGTTCTGCGGAGGATGCGCTGAGCAAGGACCTGCAGCTGGCCTCGCAGGCTCAGCCGTACATGCCGCAACAGGTCATGAACCCGACTGAAATGGGCTACGCGTACAATCCGTACACTGGCCAGTTCCAGCCGGTCCCGCAGACCCCATATCAGTACCCGCAGGCACAGGCGCCTCAGCCTACCGTCCAGCGCGTTGCGACGCGTCCCGCGACGGTGCGCCGGACCTCGACTGCCTCGGCTCCCAGCCGCGTGATCTATCAGCCGGCGCCTGAGCCGAAGCGCAACACGAAGCGCGACGCAGTCATCGGTGCTGCCGCAGGTGCCGTGATCGGTGCCACGGTCAGCCGTGACAGGGTAAAGGGCGGCATAATCGGCGCAGTTGCCGGTGGCGTGCTCGGCGGCATCATCGGCCACACGGTGGACGTGAAGCGCCCGTAAGAAGGGAACGCTTGGAGGGCGACCTTCAGGTGACGGGGTCAGGGAAGTTTTCACTTCCCTGACCCCTTCTTTCCCGGCGTGGCGATTGGCGTCCGCATCAGGGTCTCGCCGACGCGCTTCCTCATGCTTTGGCCCGCTTCTGGCCTGACTTCAGGGCTATGGAAAGTCCAGTACCTCTGTTCAACACGCCCGCACCGCTCACTGACGTCGCTGTAGACGATCGTCCTGACCGCCGTCGGAGACGGCTCGTCGTCAATCGCGCCTTCGGCGCCATCAAGGCACAGCACGCGGCCAATCGCAGCTGGATTCAATCGCTCGCCGAGCGGCTGAATACCGCCGCGTCATCCACGTCATTTCTCGTCGTGCATGCGCTGTGGTTCGCTATCTGGATTTCGTGGAATACCGGGGTCTTTGGCCTCAGGCCATTCGACCCGTTTCCCTTCGGGCTCCTGACGATGGTCGTGTCACTGGAAGCCATCTTCCTCACGATCTTCGTGCTCATGGCGCAGAAGCGGGAGTCTGCAATCGCCGAGCTTCGCGAAGAGATGTCTCTTCAGGTCGGGCTTCGCCTGGAGGAGGAAGTCACCAAGACGCTCCAGCTGGTGGCGGGGCTGTACACGCGGCTGGGCCACAAGGTGGGAGAAGATGCGGAGCTGATGGAGATGCTCCAGCCGCTGGACATCGAGAAAATCGAGCGCGAGCTCATCCTGCAGATCTCGACCGCGGCGCAGGGCTGGCGGAAGGTCTAGTAGTCCTGGTGGGTATCCACCCACATCAGCCAGCGGCGTTCGAGCTCCGCCACATTTCGCGGTGCGGAGTGGAATTCCGCGACCATTTCCGTAATGGAACGGTTCGCGAGATAACCGCGCGCGAGCCGTCCGAGGACGGCGGGGCCTTCGCGCTCCACAAGGAAGCGAGCAAGCGTGGCGCTCTGGGCGGCGAGCGTCAAGGAAATCTCATCCGACTCTGCGCGCAGGGAAGGGTCGAGGAGTGAGTCCGCAGATGACGGGCGCACATTCACGATCAGATCCTTCAGAGGGAGCAGCACGCTCCGTTTCTCGCGCACATGCGCAAGGTCGTGCTCCATCGCGCCGGCTTCTCCAACGAGATGAATGACCGCGGCGCGATACCACAACGGAAATCGATCCAGCAGTTCGTTGTCCGATCGGGGGCCCCCACCGAGCTGCGCATCCGCGAATCGCGCGAGCATCGTGCGGGCCGCGGTCGGCGCCACGGGCCAGGTCACTCCGCCATAGTCGATCGCTGAGTAACTGCGTCGGGAGCGCACGGCCGGCGGACGCAGATACGGCATAATGACGTATCCCCGGTCGCGGAGGGAGCGCTGAGCCGCAGCGTCGAGGGGGACGATGGAATCCCGGTACATCACGACCGCGAGCCGTGGCGCAGGCGCCCCGAAATACCGCTCGAAAGCGCGGTACGCGCGGTTGACCTGCTCGTAACCGTCGAAGACGATTTCGGAGCTCGGGCCATAGACCTCGAACCGCCCCGCGCGATCGCGGTACACGTTGACGGTATCACCGGAGAGCACCGTCTGTTCCTCACCGACGGCATTCTCCACGGGAACCGGCTTGTACCAGAATCGGCAGCCGCTGAGCATCGACGCCGCGGCGAGTACCATCAGAAGCTTCACTGCGTCAACGCCCTCCGACCAACTGCCTCAGCACATACGGCAGGATGCCGCCGTTCTCATAGTAGCGCAGTTCCTCGGGGGTATCGATGCGGCAGGTCACCGCGAACTCCCTCGGCGCGTCGCCGGAACCCGTCGCGCGGACGGTTAAGGTCGCACGCGGCCGGAGGGACTTGTCGAGACCCACGATATCGAAGGTTTCGAAGCCGGTGAGACCAAGCGACAGGCGCGTTTGTCCGTTCTGAAACTCGAGCGGCAGCACGCCCATCCCGACCAGGTTGGATCGATGGATTCGCTCGAACGATTCGGCAATCACGGCGCGAACACCGAGCAGCACCGTGCCCTTGGCCGCCCAGTCCCGTGACGAGCCGGTGCCGTATTCCTTGCCGGCCACTATCACGAGTGGCGTGCCTTTCGCCTGATACTGCATCGCCGCGTCGTAAATGAAGACCGGAGTGCCACCCTTTTCCATCGCCGTCCAGCCCCCTTCCGTGCCGGGGGCCATCTCGTTGCGCAGGCGGATATTGGCGAACGTGCCGCGCATCATGACCTCGTGATTGCCACGGCGCGCGCCATACGAGTTGAAGTCCCTGCGCTGGACGCCATGCTCGACGAGCCATTTGCCCGCTGGCGTCGAGGGCGGGATGCTGCCCGCCGGGGAGATGTGATCGGTCGTGATCGAGTCGCCGAGGAGTGCCAGGCATTTCGCCCCGCGGATTTGCTGGATGCCTGGCGGGGACATCGTCATCCCGTCGAAGTACGGCGGGTTTTTCACGTATGTCGACGCCGGATCCCAGGCGTATGTCTGGCCGGTGGGAACGTCGAGTGACTGCCATTGCTCGTCACCCTTGAAGACGTCGGCGTACTGGCGCTTGAAATGCTCGGCCTTGACGCTGCGCACGATTTCCTCGGCCACCTCGGTGGCGCTTGGCCAGATGTCCCGGAGAAAAACCGGGCCATCATTGCCAATGCCAAGTGGCTCGCGGGTGAGGTCGAGATCCATGCGTCCGGCAAGCGCGTAGGCCACGACGAGCGGCGGCGACGCCAGATAATTGAAGCGGGTGAGCGG
>DASPMP010000259.1:0-30777 GCA_035626995.1 Gemmatimonadaceae bacterium | reverse complement strand
TCGCGAGCTCGAGCGTCTCGGTGGCACCACACATCGCGAACAACATCCCACCGCGTTCCACGAACTGCCGGATCTGTTCGGCCACTCCCTTCTTCAGCGCGGGGATGTTCGCGAACCCGAGCTTCCGCGCCGTCGCCATGTTTTTCTGAACCAGGTCGATGAACCAGGGTGTGTCGCGATACCCAAGATGAAACTTGTTCAACTGCCCGGTGAAATCCTCGTGATGCAGGTGCAGCCAATCATATTTGCTCAGGTCGCCCCGCTGGACTTCTTCGTCATAGATGGGCGTGTACTCGATGCCGGCGTACTTGAGCGCGAGCGTCACGGCGTCGTCCCACGGCGGCGCATCCGGTGGCGTATAGACCGCGACGCGGGGCGCCTTCTCCAGCGGAATCGCATCCATGTTCGCGCCGGCGATCTCCGCGCGGATCGCGCTCACCGCCGCCGCATCGATCGGCTGCGCGGAAATGCCATCGAGCCCCGCGCGTCGGCGCAGCTCGGGAGTGTCGGGAAGCAGGAACGCCCCGCCCCGATAATTCAGCAGCCACTCGGACTTGATCCCCGCCTTCAGCGCCGTGTACGTCAGCCCGTACGCCTTCAGGTGATTCTGCTGACCGTCGTCCATCGGGATGAGCAGGTGCTGCGCGTACATCGGCACAGCGGCGAACGACAGCGTACCCGCCACGACCAGCGAAGACAGCGAATGCAACTTCATGGCAGACCTGGAATAGCGTTCTTGACCAGCTCGAGATCGCGACGTGCCTGTGGCACGAGCGCGCTCTGCGGATAGGTGAGGATGAGATGTTCGAGGCGCTGCGTTGCTTCCGTCGGCTTTCCCTGACGCCGAAGGGCGCGTGCCCATTCGAGCTCCGCCGCTGGGGCCTCCGCGCTCATCGCATACTGTTCAACGACGCGTTTCCACAGCGGAATCGCCCCTGCCTCGTCGCGCGCGGCGATTCGCAGCTGGGCCGCCGTGTACAGGAGCAGCGACGCCACCGCCGGATGCCGCTCGGCCAGCGCAACCATACCGCTTGCCGCGGTTGCCGTGTCGCCACGCGCCAGATCGAGGAACGCCTTCCCGACTTCGGGCGCGCTGTCGTCCTTGATCCGCGCAATCAGGCCAAGCGCCAGCGCCAGATCCGACGAGGCGTCACCGCCGGTGCGCAGCAGCCGGCGCGCCGTCCTGAGGTCGCCGGAATAGAGCGCGAGCCAGCCGGCGGCATCGCTGGAGTCGGCGTCGGGTCCCGCGAACGTGAGCGCGCCACGCGCGCGCGTCATGTCGCCAACGCGAACCCATCCAAATGCGATGGAGCGTGCGAGCCCCGCACGCGTCGTGGGACTGAGCCAGCGCGAGTACTGCTCCACCAGGCGTTCCGCGCTCGCAGGGCGTCCCAGCGCGGCGAGGGCACGCACATGGACCGGCAGCAGCGAACGCGCCGCCCGCGCTGAATCGGCACCGACGCTCGTCAGCGGCGCGATGGCCAGGGCGCCACCCGGGTCGCCACTGTTTAGTGCGGCGACCGACGCCCGCAGCGCGACATCCGTCGAGGGCCGGTAGCGGAGGACGTTCGAGAGGGCTTCGCGCGCGTGCGTCCAGCGCTCTTCGGCCTCCGCGCGCTGCGCGAAATCGAGCCAGGCTGCGGCAGCCGCGCTGTCGGGAGGCAGGTCACGAAGGGCGAGCCACCCATTTGCCGGCGACCCCCAGCTGGCTTCAAGGGACGCGAGCGCTCGACGCGCCGCGACCACCACCGGTGGCGCGAAGAACAGCGACCGGATGGAGTCGCGAGCCGCGGCGGGAGCCGGCGTCAGCGCATACGACGCCGCCTGCTCCAGGTATGGCGACGTGGCCAGTGCTGCGCGCCACGCCTCGGCAGACTCCGACCAGCGGCCGGTTGCCGCGCGCGTCTGCGCCAGCTCGAGCTGGAGGTCGCCCGTCCCGCCCAGGTCTGTCCGGGCGCGAAGCAGCACACTGTCCGCAAGTTGCGCGCGTCCACGCTGCAGCAGCAGGCGCGCGTACTCGCGATACGGCGCCGGGCTTCCCGGTTGATCCCTGATCCACTGCTCGAACGCGGCACGCATGTCGGCGTCGCGGTTGAGCGTCTGGAAGCTTCGCAGCTGCACCGACCGGAACACCGACTCCTTCGGATGCTGGCGGATCAAAGTATCCAGCGGCGACAGCAGCGAATCGGTCCACTGCAGCTCGTGATACGTGCGCTCGAGCCCGAGCAGCGCACTGACAGCGCTCGGTCCACGCAGCGCCTGCCGGAACAACGCTGCCGCTTCGCGGTGCTTTCCTTCCCCCTCGAGATCCAGCGCGCGATAGAACGCCGTGGAGTCGGGTGCTGGCGCGGACTGCGCACCTGCGCCGGAGGCCGCGAGGACGACCAGAGCCGAGAGCCGACAGCCGAACGCCGAGAGCCTGTTAAGGCTGCGTCGCATTGATTCGCTTGAAGTACTCGAGGATCGCGCGACGTTCGTCCGCCGACAATCCACGCAGGTCACTCCACGTCGGTTCACGGAACTTTGCGGCGGCGCGCCCGCGTGCGGCCTCGGCGCCAGGATCGAAGCGTTCGTCGCCAGTCGCCGCCTTGGCTTCGCGCTTGTCGTTGTCCTCGCGCTCTTCCTTCTCGAGCGACCGTCCCGCGTCGAGCAGGCGACGGAAAAGCTGCTGCTGTCGAGCGACGGTGTTCGCATCGACGCGCGTCTGCTCGAGTGCTTCTGCGAGCTGTCGCGCTTCCTTGGCCAGCTCACCCGCACGGTCGCCGCCGGCGGCGTCACCCAGTTCCTCGAGCTGGTTCGCGATCCCCCGCTGCTGACGCGCGAGCGCACGCGCCGTCGCCTGCGCATCGGGGCTCATCTGTCCCTGACCCGGCATCGGCATCAGCCCCTGCGCCTGTGCGTTGATCGATCCCTGCTTCTGCGCCATTTCCTGGAGCTGCTGCATCATTTCCGAGAAGCCCGTCGCGGAACTGGCGTTGTTGGCGCGCTCGCGATCGCGCGCGAGCGAGGCAGCCGCTCGATTCAGCGCCTCGGCGGCGTCTCCAAGGCTGCTCGCAGTCTGCTGGTTGCCGCGGGACTCCTGCTGCATCTGCTGCGTCGCTTCGGACACTTTCTGCTTGGCTTCCTGCATGGCCCTCTGTGAGCGTCCGGACAGCAGGGACGATTTCTGTCCTTCCTTCTGCAGCCGCTCGCCGGCCTTGTCGACGCCCTGCTTCACCGCGCTCTGCTGTCCGCGCAGGTCATCGGACTTCTGCTGGTCGCGTCCCTGGGAGCGGGCCTTCTCCTCGAGCGCCGACTCTTCGCGGGCCATCTGAAGGAGTTCCTGGATCGATTGGTCCAGCGCCTCGGTGAGCTCCTTCTTCCATTCACCAACCTGCTGGTCGCGCGCGTCCTGGAGGTCCTTCGCCGCCTGCTGCATCTGCTGCGACGCGCTGTTCGGATCCTGCTGACGCATCTGCTGCTCGGATCGCTCTGCCTTTTGCTGGGCTGACTGCGCCTTCTGCGCCGCGGCATCGGCGCGCTCCTTCTGGAGCCGGTCCTGGAGCTGCTTCACGTCGTTGGACAGGCGCTCGGAGCGATTCGCCAGCTGCTCGCTGTTCTGCTTCTTGCTCTCGGGACTCATCTGACGCGCGGAATCCGCCATGCTCTTCTGCTTGTCGGCGATTTCCTGCGCTTCGTCCTTGAGGGTTTCCATCGCACCCTCGAGCGCGGCGCGCTTCAGCATCTCGGCGCTCTTCTCGAGCTGCTCGCGCATCTGCTTCTGCATCTCGGAGAGATCCTTCAGCGCGTTGCGGGCCTGGTCGCCCGAGAGGTCGCGCGCCGCATTCTCGAGCTTTTGCATCTGCTCCATCATCTCCGGCGTCATCGCGTCACGCAGCAGGTCCTGGGCTTCGCGCAGCTGGCGCGCGAGGCTGCTGTCCAGCGCGGACGCATGCTTGAGCTGCTCTTCCAGTTCCTTCGCGGCGTCCTTCAACTTGTCCACGCGCTCCGTGAGCTCGCGCTGCTCCTGCGCGAGTGCGCGGGCTTTCTCCGCGGACTCGAAGCTCATCTCCTTCTCGCGCTGTTCACGCTGGCGCGCCGCTTCAGCGCCCGTCGCGCCGGAGTTGGCCTGGTTGCGCTGGCCGCGCTCGCGCGACGCCTCGTCGGTTCGCTGCTGCAGCGACTTCTGCTCGGCGGCCGCCTGCATCGCCGCATTGGCCGCAGAGTCGGCGGCCTCGCGCGCAATGGCGCGACGCTCCTCCATGGTCGGCACCCGGAGGATCAGCTCACGACTCAGTCCACGCTGCGCCCAGGGCGAGTTGTCCACGACGACGATCTGGACCCGCAGCGCTTCGCCAGCCTTGAGACCCCGCGCGCCAAGGTCGAGCGACGTCGTGCCGTTCCACAGGGTGCCTTGTCCCGACGCCAATCGCTGGGCAACCGGAAGCTCGCGACGTCCCGTCGCTGATTCGCGCGTTCCGAGGACCTCAATGGTCGCGAGGCCATGATCATCTGTCGCGGTGATCTGAAGCGGCACGCGGTCGCCGGTCGCCACGACCGTATCCATGGATGGAGAAACGAGCTCCACGCTCGGCAGCGAGTCCGGTACGACATCGATGTCGATCGGAAGCGGAACGTCCGCGATCGGGCCACGCGGCGCGAAGGCGAACCACTCATAACGCCCGCTGGTGACGGGACGCAGGCGGCCCTGGAACGCATGGCCATTCGTCTGGAACGCCGTAGAGTCCCGCTCGCCGCGGACAAAGACGGCAGCGAGCTGTGTCGAGGCGCGTCCGGCGACCTCGATGACGGTGCCCTGCGGTACGCGCGCCGGTTCACCCACTGGGAGCCCTTCGGGGGCGCGACCGAGATATGCGGGGTAGACGGCGCGCAGCTCGACGCCTCCGACAAACGGCCGATCCGTGACGTGCACGATGGTCGAGTCGGTGACGCTGCGGCCATCCGACGCCAGCAGCACCAGATCTCCCCGCACCGGTCCGATGGTCGTCGTGGCGATACCCGATGCGCTGTCGACGAGCATGACCGCGTCGCGCCAACCCTCGCCAGTCGCGCGCGAGCGTAGGTGCAGCTTGCGACGTCCCGGCGCGCTGATGCTGATGCGAATCGTCTCGCCGCGCAGCAGTTCGGGAGGCAGGTTCCTGAATTCCAGCGAGGGCAGCAGGGTGCCGCGCCACGCCGCGATCGGCCGGCGAATCGCCAGCAAGCCATCGTTCAGGGAGGGCGCCGCCCAGAGCAGGAGCGCGAGCGTCACCAGGGCAATTCCAAAGCTCTGGACCGCGCGATTGCGGCTCTGGCGGCGCATGCGCGGCGCAAGCATCGGCCCACGCGTCGCAAGCTGGACGGACAATGCACGGTCAGCGCGACGCGCGATGGCGCTGCTGTTCGACACCTCGATGACTCCGCGCAGCGCGCCCGCGCGCAGCGTCTGTTCACGCTCGATCGCCGCCGCCACCGACGGACGCGCCAGCTCTCCACGAAGACGTCGCAGCGCCCAAACAAGCACGGCGCCGTTCGCCGCCACGAGAAGCATCCAGACAACGAGCGGCATGAACCGCGGCAGCGCGATCCACCGCGACCCGCCGAGGAGCCACGCGCCCGCGCCGACCAGTGCCAGCGTGACGACGATCGCGATGCCGATCGTGGCTGCGATGTCCACCGTACGAAGGCGGGAGCGTTCGCGTTCGACGAGTTGTGCGACGGTCATGGGAGTGGTCTGCTGGTGACGGCGTACGTGAAGAGATTCACGCCCATCCGGAGCGCGGCCTCGTGGAGCTCGGGCGGATCCTTGTGCACTTCCGGGTCTTCCCAGCCATTGCCAAGGTCGCACTCGTAATCATAGAAGACGGCGAGACGGTCCCCGACGAAGATGCCGAAGCCGCGCGCCGGCTTGCCATCGTGCTCGTGGATCTTGGGCAGCCCCTTCGGAAAATCGTAGACGAGATGATAGATGGGATGCGTCAGCGGGACGTCGACCAGCGGACGGTCGGGGAACACCCGGCCGATCTCGCGCCGGAACGCCGTGTCGAGGCCATAGTTGTCACTGACATGCAGGAAACCGCCGCGGAGCAGGTATTCCCGCAGCCGATGCACTTCGGAGTCACTGAGCTTCAAGTTCCCGTGACCCGTGAGGTGCAGGAAGGGAAAATCCCAGAGCTTCTCGTCGATGAGTCGAACACGGGCTTCCTGGCGCTCGACCTTCAGCGACGTGCGCTCGCGAATAGCCTTGAGCAGGTTCGGAAGACTGGACGGGTTGGCGTACCAGTCCCCGCCGCCGTCGTACTGGAGCCGAGCGATGGTGAGACGGATAGCGCTCGACTCGGCAGGCGGAACGCGCAACGCGGCGTGCGACGTGTGTGAGTCGACTGCCGAGAGCACCGCGACGCCAACAGCCATGAGAGCCAGCTGCAGCGCTCTACTCATCGGAGTCACCTTCCGCGCGCCGCGTGCCGCCTGTCGTTGTCTCAGCATCCTTCGCAAGGCGATACGCTGCATTCCGGGCCAACCCACGTCCGGTGAGCACTGCCGCCACATCGCGCACGCTCATCCCGCCCGCGCGCAATGCGCGTGCGTCGTCACGCAAAGCGTTCTCGTCCGGCGCCGTGATCGGCGCACCGGAGATTAGAATCACGACTTCTCCTCGAGGCGGGCTGTCCGTGTAATACGCGCAAAGTGCCTCCAGCGTTCCCCGCCGGATCTCTTCGAAATGCTTGGTCAGCTCGCGCGCGACCACGGCTTCGCGATCCCCCGCCAGCTCTGCCAACTCTCGCAACGTATCGGCCACCCGTAAAGGCGCCTCATACAGGACGGCTGTATATCGGGATGAAGCGATCTCGGCGAGAACTTCAGCCCGCTCCCGACCCTTTCTCGCGAGGAATCCGAAGTAGGTGAATCGGTCCGCGGGAAGGCCCGACGCGACGAGCGCAGCCAGTAGTGCGGACGCGCCTGGAATCGGCAGGACGCGAATCCCTGCTGCCACCGCGGCGGATACGAGGCGCTGTCCAGGATCCGAGAGCAGCGGTGTTCCCGCGTCCGAAATCAACGCAAGGCTTTCTCCACCCAGGAGCCGTTCGACGAAACGCGCGGTCGTCTTCGCTTCGTTGTGCTCGTGGTATGCGCTCAGCGATGTCGTGATGCCATAGCGGTCCAGGAGCGGACGCGAGTGCCTGGTATCTTCCGCCAGGATCAGCGCCACGGACTTCAGGACCTCGACCGCCCGGAAAGAAAAATCCCCCATGTTCCCGATGGGGGTGCTCACGATGTACAGCTGTCCCGCCTCTGCCGTCATCGGTCACCGTGGCTGGTCGAGCACCTTCCACGGCAATTTCTCGTAGAAGCCCGCCGACTGGAACATGTGTCGTCGTTCCCAGGTGAGCTCGCGGAGCAGCGCATCGGGCGGTGCTGTTTCATGGTCGGCGGACGCCCACATGATCTCCGAAATCCACTTGGCCACCGCCGCCGTCACTTTCGACGTATCCGCGATGGGGTCGCGTGTGGGCTTCTTGCCAATGCTGAAGCTCTCGAGGTCCGGATGCGCCTTCAGGAGGTTCTGGCGCGCCTGCTCCGCAATCGCGGGCGCTGCGTCTCGCCCCCCGGCAACCAGACGCTGCACGAGGGTGTTGCTCAACTCGCGGTACGCCTGGATGAGGGCCGCGGGTGCCTGAACGGGGAGTTGAGGGACCGCCGGCCACCGCTTGAACTGCCCATTCTCGATGTGGTTCTCGGTGCCGAACAACTTGGCAACGCGTTCCTCGACCGAGCCTGTCGCGGGAAAGGACAGATACGCCCGCTCGACCGCACCCGCGCGAAAGAGCAGGTAATTCACGGACCCTTCGGACACGATTTCGACGACGCCGTCGAACATCACGCTCATCAGGAATGGAAACAGCGCCATCGGATCGGTGACCTTCAGTTCGGCGGGCCATGTATCCGCCTGGGTCGTTTGCGCGACGAACATGGACGACAACTGCTCGTCTTCCGCTTCGTGGAAACAGATCTCGCCGTACTCGGGCTCAGCCGGGATACGCTCGAGCGCTGCGGGAATGGGTTCTGCCCGCCACCCTTTCGAGTCCATGACGGTCGCGTTGGCTACTTCGCCCTGCTGCAGGTACAGCACGACAAATTCCTCGGGCAGCCAGACCGCGACGTAGCCAGACAACCGCTTCGACCGATCGCGCTTGGCGTCGGTGAGGAGGTTTCGCAGGTGGACGTACGCGAGGCGGGTCCGCGGAAGCATCACGCGCGAGTGCGGATAGCGCAGTCCCGCGACAATGGCTGGCATCGACCGTCAATATCGGGACAGGCGCACTGAACTGCAAACAGCACTGAACACTGACTGCGGACCTGGCTGCGGGACTAACGACGGAACCGACTACGGAACTGGTTGCGGACCGACTGCGGAACCGTCTGCGAAACTGGCTACGGAACGGAAGGCACGTCGGGTCGGTTTCGAAGTTCGTTCCGCATTTGGTTCCGCATTTGGTTCCGCAATCGGTTCCGCCTTTGGTTCCGTAGTTGGTTCCGTAGTTGGTTCCGTAGTTGGTTCCGTAGTTGGTTCGGTAGTTGGTTCCGCAACCGGTTCCGCAGTCAGCCGTTACGCAGCATGCTGCTGCAACTTGTTCTCGATATGCGTCCGCGGCACGGCACCCACGATCTGGTCGACCACCTTGCCGTCCTTGAAGAACAGGAGCAACGGGATGGAGCGGACGTTGAATCGCGTAGCCGTCTTGATATTCGTGTCGACGTCCAGCTTCGCGACCTTCACCTTGCCGGCATACTCAGTGGCCAGCTGGTCGAGAATGGGGGCGATCATGCGACAGGGCCCGCACCAGGTTGCCCAGAAGTCCACGACCGCCAACCCAGTGTGCTTCTCGATCTCTGACTCGAAATTGTCGTCCGTTACCGCGGTGGTATTCTCAGCCATGTGACTCGCTACCCCTCCCGTCTTCGTGAGAGCATGACGCCACGTCGGCGTCCGATGATCGTACTGTAGATTCTTGTCGCCCCAACTGCCCGGAGCTCATTGATGCAGGACGCCAGACGCGGCACCCGGATCGCGCATATCGGAATTGCTGTTGACGCCCTGGATCGAATCCTTCCCTTCTACCGCGACCTGCTCGGCCTGCCTGAAGTCCCGCTCGACAACGCCGACGGTGCGCGCATCGCCGGACTGCAGGCGGGCGAATCGCTCGTCGAGCTGCTCGAAGCCGAGTCTCCGGATTCCCCGATCGGCAGGTTCGTCGCCCGCCGGGGGCCAGGCATCCATCACGTCTGCTTCGCCGTCGATGATCTGAACGCTACACTCGACCGATGCCGCCGTGCAGGTGTCCGCCTCATCGACGAGACACCGCGGATGGGTGCCGAAGGCAAACGCATCGCCTTCCTGCATCCGTCGTCCACTGCAGGCGTGCTCGTGGAGCTGACGGAGCACTGATCAGCGGCGCTGACAGACGTCCGTGAGCTTCTCGATCTCGAAGTTCTTCACATACCACCGATTCGCCGGACCCGGCGTCGCGAAGAAATTTGCCGAGCGCGTCAAGTCCCGAAACTTCGTCTCGACACTGAAAACACGCTCGTTGTTGGTCGCCGGCGATTCGCTGACCACCCGGTAGCTGTCGTGCTTCAGATAGCACAGCAGGATGATCGACCGCTGTTCCAGCTCTGCCTGAGCAATGGTCGAGCGCGCGGGACCGGCAGTTGTTCCCCACACGTTCGCGAACGCCTGAAGATCCTGCGCCTTGGCGGCTGCCATGAATTTCGACAGGGCGTCCAGCGCGGTTGCGCCACCGGGGTCATTGGCGCTGGGGGCCGTTCCCACCACAACCTGGCGCTGGCGGCACCCGGCGACGAACACGAGCAGCAGAACAATCGCTAGTTTCTTCACGCGCGCTCCTCAGGTGATGGTGGCAAGCTAACGCCCGGCGTTCCTCCATTGTACTCGGGTTCTCAACACACATGCGCCGTCAGCGCCTCTACATCAACATTGACCATGTAGCCACCGTGCGGCAGGCACGCCGTGGTCTGGTGCCCGACCCCGTGGTGGCCGCGGTGCTGTGCGAAGACGCCGGCGCCGATGGCATCACTGCGCACCTGCGCGAGGATCGACGCCACATCCAGGACCGCGATGTCGACGGGCTCGCCCGCGCGGTGCGAACGGTCTTCAATCTCGAAATGGCGTGCTCCGACGAGATGATCGACATCGCACTGCGGCTTCGGCCGCACCAGGTGACGCTCGTCCCCGAACGACGCGAGGAAATCACCACAGAAGGAGGGCTCGACGTCGTCCGCGAAGCGAAGCGAATTGCCAACGGCGTCGCACGCCTCAACGCAGCGGGGATTCGCACCAGCCTTTTCATCGGGCCTGATAGCGCTGCAGTCCAGGCGTCTCGCGACACCGGAGCGATCGCCATCGAGCTGCATACGGGCTCGTATGCGCATCACCACGACGACCCCAGCGAAATCGCGGCGCTCACCGCCGCCGCACAACTTGGCGCGTCCCTCGGCCTGGCCGTCCACGCGGGACATGGACTGACCACAGCGAACGTCGCTGCCGTCGCGCGCATCCCGGAGATCGAGGAGTTGAACATCGGGCACTCTGTCGTGAGCCGCGCGATCTTCATCGGCCTCGCCGACGCAGTGCGCGAACTGCGAAAAGTGATGGACTCGGCTCGCGGGTCGGCCTAACTTGGCAGTCATATGAGCACCAACCCCGCCGCGTCCTTCCTCGACTTCTTCGTGCTCGAAGCCAGCGAGTATGTGGAGCGGCTCGATGGATTCCTGCAGCGCGCGTCGGATGCCGGCCCGGACGCCGAGGGCGTGCAGCGCGCGGCACGCGCGCTTCGCGGCAGCGCGACGATGGCAAAGCTCCCGTCGTTCGCGGAGCTGGCGTCAGCCGTGGAAGCGGTAGGGCGCGGCATCCGTGAAGGCTCCCTCGGCTGGGAGCCGTCGCTCAAAGGAGCGCTGACAGCCGCCGTCGATGACCTCAAGATCCTGGTTCGCGCCGCGCGCGCCTGGTCGCCCGCAGAAGACCAATGGGCACAGCAGCGCGTCGCAGAGCTCGGGCAGTTCGTGAAATACCCCGCGAGCGCCGCCACGCCGATCGCCAGCACGAGCCCGACCTACTTCGCGAACGAATCGAATAACGTCGCGGCGGGGCTGGAGCTGCTCGCCACCCGCCCGGACAACCGCGAAGCTGCGCTGAACGTCCTGCAACGCGTGCGCGCGCTGCGGGGCGTCGCCGGCGTGCAGGACATTCCTGCCCTCGGCGAAGTGTCGGAGGCGGCGGAAGCGGCGCTGCGGCCCGTCGAGCAGGGAGAGCAGGCGATTGCCCCCGAGCGGGTCAACCTCGTGCGCGCGGCAGCAGGACTCCTCCGCAGCATTTCGCAGGGGATCGTGGGAGGCACACCCGTGACGGTCGCTTCCCCCGCCTACCGCGCCTACCTCAGCGCTCTCGACGGCATGCTCGCGCACGGAGGGCTCGCAGATCGGGTTATTCCCATCGCGAACCTCTTCTATAATGATGCCGGTCCGCACATCATCAGCACCGCGTCGAATCCACCCACGACGCCAATCCAGCGATTCCGCATGGAAGTGGTCAGCCTCGGCGAGCATCTGCATCGCGTGATCGAAGAAGCCCGCCAGGCAACGGAAGAGATTCAACGCGAGCATGCGCGCGGCGAATTGGGTCGCGCGCTGCGTGCCATCCGCGCCACTGCCGCCAGCTTTGGCCAGATGGCGGTTGCGCAGGCCGTTGAAGCCTACCTGGAGCGGACCGGCGACCTGAATGTGTCGGCGCTGGATGCCATCTCGAGCTTCGCGGCGACGATCTCGCCCGCAGCGAGCGCTCCCACCCCCACGTTACAGCCGGCCGTGCCACCGCTGCGTATGAGTCAGGCCCAGCGTGCCGTTGCAAACATCGGGATGCCGCGCGCCGAAGCACCGCCGCCACATCGTCCCTCGGGTCCGGCCGCACGAACGTCCGGTTCCATGGAGATGACGCCTCAATCGCGGACAGCACCGCGTCCTACACCAGCCCAGAGCCCGTCGCACGCGCGTGTGTTCGAGGCACCGACTGCACCAATGGCGGCGACGCCGGCGCGCGGTACCGCGATTCCGCTCGACAACACCATCGCTGCCTTCGACGCCCTGGCTGGTGAGCGGCTCGCCGAGCCACTGCCGGTCGCCGAGGAAGTGATTCCAGTGGACGCACTGCTGTACCGCGGTCGCGCGGCCCTCGATCGCGCCATCGAGCTGCGCGACCAGATGCGCAAGGCGAGCGGGCCCCCCGCTCCGGAGCTTCTCGAGGAGCTGTACGACCTCGTCGAGCTGGCGCGCGCCGACTGACGCCCCGTCACCAGATGAAATTTCCCTGGCGCGGGGCACTTGGCCTGGCGCTCACGATCGCGCTGCTGTGGTGGGTATTCCACGATGTCCCATGGCATGAAGTCCAGGAGCACCTGCGCGCCACGAATCCATGGCTGACCGCGGTCGCGGTCATTGTCGGGACGTGCATGTTTCCGCTGCGGGCGCGCCGGTGGCGACCGATCCTCGATCCCATCGCGCCGAACCTCCCCTTCTCCCCGCTGTGGCGCTCGACGGCCATCGGGATGATGGCAAACAACATCCTGCCGGCACGCGCCGGCGAACTCGTGCGCGCGTTCATGCTGTCGCGACTCACGCCGGTGCCCTTCTCGGCATCGTTCGCGTCACTGGTCGTCGATCGCGCGTTCGACGCCGTCGTCGTTTTGTTGCTCATGGTGCTGGCCATGTTCGATCCGGCATTTCCCGCGGAAGCCACGATCGGTGGTCGTCCTGCGTCGCACGCCGCGGGCGCTGGTCTCGTGCTGGTCGTTGTCGTGGCGACGGCGCTCTACACCATCGTTTTCTTCCCCGATCGTCTCATAAAGCTCTTCGAACTGTTTGCCCGGCGCGTCGCGCCACGGTTCGAAGAACGGGGTCGCGTGATGCTGCGCTCGTTCGCCGACGGACTCAGCGTCCTCCGCCATCCGATGCGGTTTCTCGCCGTGCTCTGGTGGGCCGTGCTGCACTGGCTGGTCCAGGCGAGCGCGTTCTACATCATGTTCCTGGCCGTCGGCATCGACGCGCCATTCTCGGCCGCGCTGTTCGTGCAGGGCCTCATCGTCATCGGCGTCGCTCTGCCGTCCACGCCCGGCTTCTTCGGATTTTTCGAGGCCGCCGCGAAAGCGAGTCTCGTGCTGTACGGCGTGAGCGAGAGCCTGGCCGTCGCCTGGGCGGTGATCTACCACATCCTGTCGCTCATCCCGATCACACTCTTCGGCCTCTACTACCTCGCCCGCACGGGGCTCAAGCTCGGCGAGCTGCGACAGATCAATCGCTGATGCGACGCGCGCGTGCCCTGGCGCAGGCAAAGATCAATGTGTGGCTCCATGTGCTGCATCAGCGCCGCGACGGCTTTCATGAAATTCTCACGAGCTTCCAGCGGATCGATCTGGCGGACGAAGTCACTGTCCGCGCGACCGACAGCGGGTCGCGGTCCTTGGACGTCACCGGTCCGCACGTTCCGACCGCCGGTCTTGGCCCCGTCGAACAGAATCTCGCCTACCGCGCGGCGGTGGCGTTTCAGGGACGCGTCGGGTGGCCAGGCGGCTTCGAGATCGCGCTGACGAAGCACATCCCGGTCGGCGGTGGACTGGGAGGGGGCAGCGCAGACGCAGGGGCCGTACTCCGGGCATTGAACACGCTGGCGCCAGAGCCCCTGACTGCGCAGGAACTGCACGCGCTTGCGGAACCACTTGGCGCCGACGTCGCGTTCCTGGCGAGCCAGCATCCTTCCGCAATCGGGAGTGGTCGAGGCGAAATCCTCATCCCGCCAACGGCCGAGATGCCCGTCGCGGATGTCCTGCTCGTCGTTCCTCCGTTTGCGATCGCGACCGTGGAGGCGTACGGGTGGTTGCGCACGACCGGCCGGTACATGTCACGCGACGTGGGTGCCGCAACGACAGGCTTCGCCGAGGATCGGTCATGGGCATCCCAGGACCGGGGAAACACCTTCGAATCGGTGGTTGAAGAGCGTTTTCCGACGATCCGCACCATTCGCGAGCAGCTGCAGGCAGCCGGCGCGACGATCGCTCGGCTGTCGGGCTCTGGCTCGACGGTGTTCGGGCTGTTTGATGGACATGCGATTCCCCCGCGCGACCTCGGTGTGGATGCACTCGTCATCCCTACGCGCACGGCGAAAAAAGTTGTCCCGGTCGAAGTGCTGGAATAGCTTTACCGCACTGCTCGGTGGGCACGCCTGCCCCCTCGTCCAATGGCAGGACATGCGGCTTTGGACCGCAGAATGGTGGTTCGAATCCACCGGGGGCAACTCACTATGGACGGACTCTCGGTTCCCAGCCACGGATTCAAGCTCCTCTGCGGGACGGCCAACCGTCCACTCGCCGAGGAGATCGCGCGCCATATCGGAATCGACCTCGCGCGCCTGACGGTGAGCCGCTTCGCGGACGGCGAGATCTTCATCCGGATCGACGAGAACGTCCGCGGCAACGACGTCTTCATCATCCAGCCGACGAATCCGCCGGCGGAAAACATCATGGAGATGTTGTTGATGATCGACGCCGCGAAGCGGGCCAGCGCGGCGCGGATCACGGTGGTGATGCCCTACTACGGGTATTCCCGCCAGGATCGCAAGGACCAGCCGCGCGTCTCGATCGGCGCCAAGGTCATGGCGAACATGATCGTGACCGCGGGAGCGCACCGCGTGCTCGGCATCGACTTTCACCAGCACCAGCTGCAGGGCTTCTTCGACATTCCCGTCGATCACCTGTACGCGATGCCGGTGTTCACGGCGCACTATCGCAAGAAGCAGCTGCGTGAAGTGGCGGTTGTGGCGCCGGACGTCGGCTCGGCCAAGATGGCGCGCGGATTCGCCAAGCGGCTCGATGCGTCACTTGCGATCATCGACAAGCGCCGGACGCAGCACAATGTGTCCGAAGTGATGAACGTCGTCGGTGAGGTCGAAGGGATGGACTGCATCCTCGTGGACGACATGATCGATACGGCGGGGACGGTCTCTGAAGCATCCAAGGCGCTCAAGAACATGGGCGCGAAGGACGTGTACGTCTGCGCGACCCACGCGCTGCTGTCCGGTCCCGCGCGCGATCGCCTGATGAAGGCGCCCATCAAGGAAGTTGCGGTCACGAACACCATCGGTATTCCGGATGACCGGTTGTTCGACAAGCTCACGGTGCTTTCTGTCGGCGAACTGCTGGCCAAGGCCGTCCGGCTGACCCACGCCGAGCAGTCCGTCAGTTCCTTGTTTGAGGAGCAGGTGCCGACGCCGGTCTGAGCGGCTTGTCGGCTTGTCGGCTTGCGTGGTTCGTTCTGATAACGAGAGAAGCAGACAAGCAGACCAGCTGAGAAGCTATTATCTTTCGTGGCTGTCAGACCGCGTATGGTAGGGAGGACGCAGCCTCCTGAGAGTACAAGCGCGCTTTGACCGAGCTGCGAAGTCTGAAACACCAGTACCAGGTACAACAGATCCATGGCAACCGCTTCACTCAGCGCGAAAGCGCGTAGCGACCGGGGCAAGGGCGTCGCGCGCAAGCTGCGCGCGGCCGGCGAAGTTCCCGGCGTCATCTACGGCCACGGCCGTGAGCCCCAGTCCCTCACCGTCAACGCCCGCGAGTTCATGCGACTCGCCGAGCGCGTCCGCATTACCAGCACCGTCATCGAGCTGGCGCTCGAGGGAAAAACGGCGCGTACGCTCATCCGCGAGCTGCAGCGCGATCCCATCAAGCGCCATGTCATCCACATCGACTTCCAGGAACTGGTCGCCGGTGAGAAAGTCACCGTCAGCGTGCCGCTGCGCTTTGTCGGCACACCCGAAGGTGTGAAGACGGGTGGCGGCATCCTCGAGGAGACGATGCACTCGATCGAGGTCACCTGTGATCCGTCGAACATCCCGGACCACATCGACGTCGACGTCACCCCACTCACCATCGGTCACTCGCTGCACATTGGCGACCTGAAGCTCCCCGAGGGCGTCGAGGTCACCGACGATCCGGAGCAGACTATCGCAGTGGTGAGCGCGCCGAAGGCGGAGGAAGAGGTCAAGCCCGCGGAAGGCGCCGAGGCTGCGGCCACGCCGGCGGAGCCCGAGCTCATTCGCAAGACGAAGGACGACGAAGAGGGCGAGGAGGAGAAGTAATCTCACTCGTCCCCGGCTTTCTCCAGCGACTGATAACCCGGCGAGACACAGAGCCAGTGAAAGTCATCGTCGGGTTGGGGAATCCGGGCGCTGAGTACGAACGAACGCGTCACAACGTCGGCTGGTGGGTCGTAGACCACTTGGCCGACGTTTGGTGTTTCGAGGCTTGGAAAAAGGACGGCGATGCGCGCGTGGCCGCTGGAATGGTGGGGCCGCATCGTGTCCGTCTCGTCAAGCCCCTCACTTACATGAACCTCAGCGGCGCGGTACTGCGACCATATCTCCGGCGTGAAGGCTGGAGCTACATGAAGGATTTGCTCGTCGTCGTGGACGAAGTCGCGCTGCCCGTCGGAAGCTTTCGCATTCGCGCGGGCGGATCGGCGGGAGGACACAATGGCCTGAAGAGTGTCGAAGGCGCGATCGGCAGCCAGGAGTACGCGCGTCTGCGGCTTGGCGTCGGCCCCACCGATCCCACCCGGCGTCGTGGCGACCTCGCGGACTATGTCCTATCCGATTTCGGAAAGGGAGAGGAAAGCGCGATCCGCGATTACTTCCCGACGCTCGTCGAGCTCGTGGAGGTGTGGCTGAACGAGGGGGCGCAGAAAGCGATGAACCGATTCAACAAGCTCGGCAAATCGAAGCCCGAGGAATAGACACAGACACACCGCGCACGCGTCAAACGTTGAAGCGGAACAGCATCACGTCGCCATCCTTCACGACGTACTCCTTCCCTTCCGACCGCACCATGCCCCTTTCGCGCGCGCCCTTCCAGCCATCGTTGTTCACGAACTCTTCGTAGCCGACGGTCTCGGCGCGGATGAAGCCCCGCTCGAAGTCGGTGTGAATTACACCGGCGGCCTTCGGGGCCGTATCTCCCTGATGGATCGTCCAGGCGCGTGCTTCGACTTCGCCCGCCGTGAAGTAGGTGTGCAGGCCGAGCAGGTGGTATCCGGCGTGAATCAGCCGGTCGAGTCCCGCGGACTCGATCCCCAGGGACTTGAGAAATTCCTCACGCTCTTCGCCGCTGAGCTCTGAGAGCTCCGCCTCGATTTTCGCCGAGAAGGGGACTACCTCCGCGTGCTCGTGGCTTTTCGCGATGGCGTCGCGGAGGGCCTTCAGGTGCTTTCCCTCCCGGCCGGCCAGTTCGTCCTCGGTGACGTTCGCCGCGTAGAGGATCGGCTTGACGGTCAGGAGCGCGAGTGGCTTGAGGACTTCCTTTTCCTGTTCGGAGAACGAGCCTTCCCACAGCCCACGCCCTTCCTTCAGCAGATCATGGGCGCGCTGGATGACGGGCAGCTCGGCTTGAGCCTCCTTGTCGCCCGTTCGCGCGGAGCGTTGGGTTTTGTCGAGGCGTTTTTCAACGGTTGTGAGGTCGGACAGCGCGAGCTCGAACTCGATGACTTCGCGATCCCGCACCGGGTCGACGGCACCCATAACGTGGGTGACGTCGGGGTCCTCGAAGCATCGAACGACGTGCACGATCGCGTCCGTCTCGCGGATGTTCGCCAGGAACTTGTTCCCGAGTCCCTCCCCCTCTGCTGCGCCCTTCACCAGACCCGCGATGTCGACAAACTGGACGACCGCAGGGACGATCTTTTTGGGCCGGATGATGTCGGCGATGCGGGTGAGGCGAGGATCCGGGACCTCGACCATGCCGACGTTGGGCTCGACCGTGCAGAACGGATAGTTCTCGGCAGCCGCACCGGCGGCAGTGAGGGCATTGAACAGCGAGGACTTCCCGACGTTGGGAAGGCCGACGATTCCGAGTTTCAGCATGGGGGAAAGGTAACGGCGGAAGAGAAACGGTTATGCTGATTTGTCGCGGGTACACGGACTTTCATGCATGCAGGATTTCAAGAAAATCCGGGTGTGGCACGAGGCGCAGCGTTTGGCACTGAACGTTCACCACTGTCTGGATGCCAAGAAGTTCGCGGCCTACCCAGGAAAGCGATCCCAAACATTCCGGTGCGCGGATTCGATCGCGTCAAACATTGCCGAGGGGTCAGCGAAAGAGGGGCGCGAGTTCGCCCGCTTTCTGGACATGTCACTCGCCTCTACGACCGAACTGGAAAGTCACCTCATGTTTGCGGGTCGGGCGAATCTGATTCCGGTCCGACGGCACCGACGGCTGATGGAGTCGGTGGAACATGTTCGGCGAATGCTCATCAAGTTCATCCGCAGGGTCAGGGAAGGATTGGACGACCAAGTGTCTGGCTAGCGAAGGCGCGTATGATGTGGTGCGTTCCGTGTGCTGCGCAGTGAGCTGAGCGCACTGCCCGAACCGCATGACCCACCACGTAGGACGCGCCGTACGAAATGCGATGCTTGTGCCGGCGCCCTAGCCGTAACCCGGTCCCGCAGCTATACTTAGCGACTCACAACTACCCTCCCTGCGACGGCAAACTCGCGGGGCGGAAAGACCAAAGGGAGGTTTGCCCATGCTTCGGCAATACGAGGCGGTGTACATCTTCGATTCTGCTCTCGAAGATTCCGCCATCAACGAGCGCCTCGAACGCGTTCACGCGCTGCTCGGCAGTCCGGGCGATATGCGCATCGATCACTGGGGCCGGCGGCAGCTGGCGTACCCGATCGGACGGAAAGAACAGGGCTACTACGTCGTCGCGCGCTTTGGCGCCGAGGCGTCGCTGCTCCCCGAATACGAGCGCGCACTCAAGCTCGACGACGGAATCGTCCGTTATCTGCTCACGGTCCACGATCGCGAGCTCGGAGCTCCGGAACTCACCGAAGAACAGCTCGCGCTCGCCAATGCGCGCCGCGAGGAAGACGAAGAGGACGAGGAATAACCATGCGCCGACCCACCAAATCCTGCCCGTTCTGCGAAACGCGCGTGCACTACATCGACTACAAGGACGATCGCACGCTCGGACGCTTCATCACTGACCACGGCAAGATCCTGCCGTCCCGACTCAGCGGAACCTGCGCGCGGCACCAGCGTCAGCTGGCCAGTGCCGTGAAGCGCGCCCGCTACCTCGCGCTCATTCCCTACGTCCGCGGAATGCAGGGCTGAGCTTCGTGGCGCCGACGTCCACCCCACTCACGGAGACTCCCGTCGCGACCCCGGTGCCACCACCGGGAGAACGCGGCTGGGGGAAACTGTTGCTTGGGCTGGTCGCCTTTCTCCTCATTCCCACCATCCCGCAGCTCAGCGCGCTCATTCCCATCGAGCAGACGATGCTGCTGTTTGTCCCGGCGCTTGCGGCGTGCACGCTCGTGGGCTGGTGGGCGGGAGGACGCGCACTCCTCGCCATTGCCTGGGTCATCCTCGCGACGCTCGTCGCCTTTCAGGCGCCGAAAACGAATGAGGCGTACCACAATCTCGCCCGCGGCTGGAGCCTTGTGCTCTCGGGTGCGTTCGGACTCGTGTGCCTGTTCGGGGCGCGTCGTGCGTTTTTCCCGCGGGCGATGTTCGCGCTGATGCTCTCACTCGGTCTGGCGCTCATGATGAGCGCACTCGGCCCGGTCTCCGGATCGGACATCAGCACCGCGATCGGCGAGGAGTTCGCGCGCCGCAATCGCCAGACGATGACGACGATCAATGGCTTCATCAGCCAGTACCCGAAGGAATGGAACCAGCTCGTCGACAAGATGCCGCAGGTCGGGCAGCTGCCGGTCGAGACGGAGAAACAACTCGGGATGATTGCGAAAGCAGGGACGGCACTGCATCCGTCGCTGCTCGCCTTGGAATCGCTTATCGCGCTTGCACTGGCGTGGGCGATCTACCACCGCATCGCGCGGGCCCGTCTGGGTCCGCCGCTGGGGCAGCTCCGCGATTTCCGGTTTAATGACCAGCTCGTTTGGGGGCTGATCGTTGGCCTTACCATAGTATTTCTTCCCTCGCTGGCGTCGGTCCGGCTTGCGGGGCGGAACCTTCTCGTCTTTTTCGGGGCGCTGTACGCGCTGCGCGGGCTCGGGGTACTCAGCTGGTTCATGGCACCGGGCGCCCTGGCCATTACCGCTACGGTCGGGTTCGCCATGCTTTGGTGGCCCGTACTGAATGCCATCGCGGCCATCGGATTCCTGTTCCTCGCCATCGCGGCCTTCGGGTTGGGATTGGGCGATACCTGGGCAGATTGGCGTAATCGCGCGCGCCCCACAACGTGATCAACCTTCAATCACTCTTCACGAGTTACTACCATGGAAGTCATCCTTCGACAGGCCGTTGAAAACCTGGGCAAGCCCGGCGATGTCGTGAAAGTCACGAATGGCTACGCCCGCAACTTTCTGCTTCCCCGCGGCATCGCCTTCGAAGCGACGCCCGGAAACCTGAAGCGGATCGCGCAAGAAAAAGATCGTCTCGAAGCCGCGGAGAATGAGCGGAAGGGCGCAGCCCAGAAGCTTGCCGAAAAGCTCGAGCAGGTGTCGCTCACCTTCTCGGCCCGGGTGGGCGAAGAAGGAAAGCTGTTCGGATCCGTGACGACTGCGGACATCGCGCAACAGCTCGAGTCGCAGGGCTTCGACATCGAGAAGCGTCAGATCGACCTGCATGAGCCGCTGAGGGCACTTGGCGTGTTCCGCGTGCCGGTTCGCCTGCACGCTGAAGTGAAACCCGAGATCAAGGTCTGGGTTATCAAGCAATAGGCGGCCGAGCGGCTTGGCCGCCGTTTCAGGGTTTGAGGGTTCAGGGTTTGGGGACAGCGGTATATGTCCTCAAACCCTGAATCGTTGAAACCCTCAAACGTTTCAGCCGCCCGCGCTGGCTTGCTACGTGCGTTGTAGCGGTCCGTACCTTAGACTCTGAACCAGTGGCTTCTCCTACGTCCCGCCCCGACTCCAGGTCCGCGGCTATCGCGGACCTCGCCCGTCGCGCCGCCCTGGTCGCCGCTGACAACAAGGCGAACGACGTCGTGGTGCTCGGCTTGAAAGGTGTCTCCGACATGACGGACTTCTTTGTCATCGCGAGCGGCACTTCCGACACCCACGTCCGCGCGCTCGGCGAGCACATACAACAGGAACTCCAGAAAGACGGCGTCCGTGCGCACCACGTCGAAGGCATGCAGCAGGGACGGTGGGTGTTGCTCGATTACGTCGATTTCGTCGTCCATCTGTTCCACCCATCGCTCCGGAATTTCTACCAGCTCGAGCGTCTGTGGAGCGATGCGCACGTAATATCGGTCACTGCGCCATCCGCGTCGGGATCGTAAATCAGGTGTGAGGCCGATGCACTCCGTGTCGGGTTCGCAGGTCAGGGCGGTTCAGCTGGGAGAAGTCGCGTGAGACTACACAGACTCGCGATCACCGCGGCGTTGGCGGTGACGGTCATTCCGTCGGTTCAGGCGCAGCAGTACTTCGGCCAGAACCAGGTGCAGTACGACCGCTTCGACTGGATCGTGAAGGAGACCGAGCACTTCCTGGTCTACTACTATCCCGAAGAGGCCAAGGCAGCGCAGGATGCGGCGCGGATGGCTGAACGGGCATACGCCCGCCTCTCCCGCGTGCTCGATCACCAGTTCCGCGAGAAGAAGCCCATCATGCTCTTCGCGTCGCGGACGGACTTCGGCCAGAACAACGTCACGGGCGACCTGGGCGAAGGCACCGGCGGTGTGACTGAGTCACTGCGTCACCGGATGCTGCTCAACTTCACCGGCGACTACCGCAGCTTCGAGCATGTGCTGACGCACGAGCTGGTGCATGCCTTCCAGTACGACATCTTCGCGCGCGGCAAGGCGGGCAGCGGCCTGCAAAACCTCGCGCAGAACCTGCCCCCGCTCTGGTTCGCGGAGGGAATGGCGGAATACCTGTCGCTTGGACCCCGCGCGACGTTGACTGACACGTGGCTGCGGGACGCCGCGCTCAACGGAAAGCTGCCGACCGTCAAGCAGATGACGGAGCGCCCCGACCAGTATTTCCCGTACCGCTTCGGCCATGCCTTCTGGACCTACATCGGCCAGAAGTGGGGCGACGAGGCTGTCGGCCAGATCATGAATGCGGTGCCGGCCGTTGGGATCGAGCGCGCGTTCAAGCGTGAGCTCGGTGTGGCGCTCGAAGACATCGGCGACGAATGGCGTGAAGCGATGCAGACGCAGCACCTCCCGCAGGTCGCGTCCATGGAGCGTCCGCGAAAGTTTGCGCAGGCGCTGCTCACCCAGCGACGCAGCGGCGGGGAAATATTCCTTGCGCCGTCGTTGTCGCCCGACGGAAAGCTCATCGCCTTCCTCTCCAATGGCCGCTTCTCGCGAGGCGAAGTCTTCATCGACCTCTGGCTGGGGAACGCGGAGACGGGCAAGCGCATCCGCCGCCTGGCCAAGAGCGCGTTCGATCCGAACTTCGAGGAGCTGCGACTGCTCTACTCGCAGAGTGCCTTCTCTCCGGACGGGAAGTCCCTCGCATTCACGTCGCAGCGAGAAGGCCGCGACGTACTGTGGGTGCATGACCTCAAGTCCGAAGATGAACGGCTCTTCGACCTGAAGCTCGAAGGCGTGACGTCGCCCACCTGGTCGCCCGACGGGAAGAAGATCGCGTTCAGCGGAAACAAGGGCGGAATCACCGACCTGTACGTCGTTGACGCCGATGGAACGAACCTGCGCCAGCTGACCAACGACGTGTATGGAGACCTGCAGCCGCAATGGTCGCCGGATGGTCAGCGGCTGGCGTTTGCCACCGACCGCGGCGAAGGCGCGGACCTCGCGCTGCTCACCTTTCCGCACTGGCGCATCGCCACGTTTGATCTCGAGACGAATGCCATCGAGGTCCTGCCCAACCAGCGCGGGCTGAACACCAATCCCCAGTGGGCACCCGATGGCAAGTCGCTCGCGCTGGTATCGGATCGCAACGGCACCGCGAACGTCTTCCTGTACGATTTCACGACCAGGGAGCATTACCAGCTCACGAACGTCGTGGGAGCAGTTTCCGCCATTACGGAATACAGCCCGTCCATTTCGTGGGCGCGTGGCGCCGACCGCCTGGCGTTCACGTATTACGAGAACAGCGAGTACACCATCTGGCAGGTAAGCAATCCCCGCCTGCTCAAGAAGGCGCCCTATCAGGATCCGCCGGCAACGATCGTCGCGAACGGTGTTCCCGCGGTCACGCCGAACGGGAGCGGCGAACTGCCCCCGGCCCGTGAGTCGGTCCGCCCGATCATCTCGATCAAGGCGCTGCTCGACAGCGCGGATCTCGCGCTTCCGGACACGACCGAGTTCAAGGACACGCCGTATCGCGTGCGCTTCCAGCCCGATTACGTCGCCCGTCCAAGCATCGGGTACGCGCCGGACAGTTACGGTCGCAGCGTCTTCGGCGGCACCACAGTGATCCTGAGCGACATGCTTGGAAATCACCGCATGGCAATCGCCGGCGAGATCAACGGCCGGATGAGCGAGGCCCAGACCTACATCGGCTATACGAACATCGGGAAGCGCCTGCAGTATACCGGCGGATTCTCGCAGTTCCCGTACTACTTCCTGTCGAACAACACCATCGCGCAGACGCCGGATGATCCGCTCACCGAAGAGGAGAAGCAGGAAATCACCACGTATGTCGCGCGGCAGCTGTTCACCTCTGCGTCATATCCGCTCAACCGGTTCAGCCGGTTCGAGCTTGGCGGTGGACTGAACAACGTATCCCGGAAGCGGCTCTTCATTCATCGACTCGTCTATGATCGCCGCGCGGTGACCGAATTCGTGCCGGACAGCCAGTTGATCGACTCGCCGCTGAACTACGCGGAGGCGCATCTCGCGTTCGTCTCGGACAACACGCTCATGGGGTATACGGGACCGATATTCGGCCGCCGTATGCGCTTCCAGATCAGCCCCGTGGTGGGAACGCTGAACTGGATCGAGTACCTGGCAGATTATCGCCGCTACGACGCCATCATCTTCAACTACCTGACGCTGGCGACGCGCGGGTACGCCAGTATCTCGGTGGGCCGCGACGAAACGCAGTTCATGAAGTACATCGCACGTCCGGACTTCGTGCGCGGGTACGATCGCAACAACCTGCTCTTCCTCAGCTGCCCGTTGATCGGCGCGTCGTCCATCAACTGCAGCGCGGTGAACCTGCTGGGCAGCCGGGTTGCGGTGGCGAACGCCGAGCTGCGCTTCCCACTCATTCGCCGGCTGGAGCTGGGTTTGCTGCCAATGATGCTCCCGCCGCTCGAAGGGCTCTTCTTCTTCGATGCGGGCATCGCGTGGAGCAAGGATCAGCAGGTGTATGGTCGACGCCCGGTGAACTACGACGCCAACCTCCAGCGCTACCCGTTGCGCAGCTACGGCGCCGGCCTGCGACTGAACCTGTTCAACTATGCGGTCCTGCGGTGGGACTACGCCGTGCCCATGGATCAGCAGGGCTCCAAGCGCGGCTTCTGGACCTGGTCGCTCTGGCCCTCGTTCTAGCGGTTCGCAGCAGTACAGCTGCCGTCCACAACTCTGTAGTATTGAGCGTGCGAGTCCTTCTCCTTCCTCTGGCGCTCGCGCTCGCCGCGTGCGGCGGGTCAGACCGAGCGCCCGCGTCGAGCACGCAGTCCGGCACTCCCACCGTGGGATATGCCGGGCCGCAGGCACTCGTGCTGCGCATTCCGCGCACGGGCGGCGGCGGTCCGCGCGTGCATCGATATCCCGCAGCCGATTCGGTGGTCTGGAGTACGTCGGAAAGTGCGCCAACTCCTGCCGAGTTTCTCGCGTTTGACGACGACAACGGGAGCATCGCCTACGAGGACACGCGCGGTCGACCGATCCTCATCGAGCTCCGTCTCGGCACCATCACGGTGCAGTCGACCAAGAAGCTGACAGGGCTCGCGTCCGCCGGCGCAAAATCCGTGTTCGGGATTGCGGCGAACGGTGACGTCGTCCGGCTCACCCCGACCGGCGAGTGGACATACAAGCCGCCTCGCCCCGCGAAGGCCATCTTCCCCCAGCCCGAAGGCGGGTTGCTGATTGCCATCGGCACGGGCGCGAACACCCGTCTCATCAAGCTCTTTCCGCCGGAGAAGCGGATCCTCGACTCGCTTCCCTTCCCCGTCGCGTCCCAGACCGTGCGCACGCAGCTGGGCGATCGACTGATTCTGGCCGTCGATTCGGGGCTGGTCGTGCTGCGCACGCGGACGATGGATTGGGCGCCCCCGGTCGAGTTCGACGACCCGATCACGCGCATCGCGTCGACCCCCAGCGGCGACCGCGTGTTCGCGCTGCACGACACCGGCACAAAGGTGTCGGTCGTCGATCGCTTCCGGGACCGGATTACCGCCGAGTACGAGCTCCCCGGCAAGGCGCGGGACCTCCGCGTGGATCCATTTGGGCGATACCTGCTCGCGCGCCACGCCGACGCCGATTCCATCTGGGTTCTCGCGATTGGAACCCAGCGAATCATCGGCGCGCTGCGGAGTACGTGGCGAGCGGACCTGCCCTATGTCGCGTACGACGGTGTCATCGCCACGATCAGCGGCAACGATGTGGTGATGGTGGACGGCGAGACACTCAAGGCGAAGTCGCGCGTTGCCGGCGGCGCTCGTGACGTCTGGTTCCCGATTCTCTGGGACGGCTTCCGCCCGCGCTCGGCGTCTTTGGACGAACCAGTGCGCTTCGACAGCATTATCACTGATTCCACGCTCACGGATTCAGTCTCCCCGCCAGATAGCGTCGCCCCCACGCTGCCGACGCAGCCTCCACCGGCGCAGGAGGTCCAGGGATTCATCGTGCAGTTGGCCGCATTCCTCGCCGAGGCACGGGCAAAGGAACTTGCAACGCGTGTCCATGTGGGAGGGGAAAACGCTCGCGTCATGACTTCCACGCGCGACGGATCGACGATCTACCGCGTCGTGCTGGGCCCGTACGCCACGCGCGAGGAAGCGGAGCGCGCCGGCAAGGAATCCGGGCAGTCCTACTGGGTCTTCGAGGGGAATCCGTGACATCGAGCGCGGCCCCAGCTCCTGTGCTCTTCGATTGGGAGGTGGCGGGTCGCGAGCTCGGAGCGAGTCTCGACCGCGTCACCGCCATCGCCGTCCTGGGAAGCGACGAGACGCAGACCACGAAGGTCGCGCTGGGCATCGCGCGCCATCAGGCCAAGCGCCGTCGCGTCGCCATCGGTGACCTGCTCGGCGACGCGCGCGAACTGATGGCGCTCGTCCCCGCCGATGACGACACCCACGGACTGTCCGACGTGTTCGAGTACGGCCTCTCGCTCGATCGCGTAGCGCGTCGATCCGAACAGGACGGTGATCTCTACATCCTGCCCACGGGTGCGTTCATCTCGGATCACGCTGAGATCATGGCGAACCGGCGCTGGTCGAAGCTCGCCGCCGGCTTCCGCGAGGAACGTGCGCTGCTGATCATCGCCGCCGATGCGGGATCCCCGGCCATCGAGGCACTCGTGGCACAGCTCGACGGAGCGATCCTGGTTGGCGAAACCGTCCCCAGCCGGCTCCCCGTCGCCCGAGTTCTCGGCTCCGTGCGGGGTCCCGACACCATACCCATGACGGCCACGGCCGAGCGGCGCCGCCACGTTCCGCGCCCCCGGCCGAAGTACGTCGTCCGCAGCCAGAATTCGCTCTGGCGTATCGGCGCCTCATTCGGGCTCGTGCTCACGGCAGTCATCGCCGCGCTGGGCATGTGGCTGAGTTATCGCCCCTTCGCGCACAGCACCTGGGCGCCGCAATGGCTGCGCGGATCACCCATGGTCGCGGACAGCATCTTCCGGATGATCCGCGGGTTCGATACCGCCGGCGTGGCGGACAGCAATTCCACACTCGCCACGGCCAGTCACCTTGGTTTGTTGACGGCTGCGGACTCCGCTTCGCGCGCACCATATGGCATCACATTGGTGACTTTCAACACGCAGGCGGGAGCACTATTGGAACTCGGGCGCAACAGCGCTACCTTGCGCGCCGGCACCTTCACACCAGTTCTCATTCGAGAAACACCCTGGTTTCGAGTGGTCGCCGGAGCCTATCCGGATAGCGCTTCAGCCGCGGCGCTGCTGGACTCGTTGCGCGCAGTCGGAGCAAGTGATGCAGGACGGGCCGTGATCGAGCAGTTCCCGTACGCATTGCTCGTCGAGCGCGACGTTCCAGACGACGCGGTCGCGTCACGCGTCTCGCGGTATGCGGCGCGGCGACTGCCCGTCTACGCGCTTCTGCAATCCGATGGCACCGCCCGAATCTTCGCCGGTGCGTTCCGGTCGCCGAACGAAGCCAACCTGCTGTACGACGCCATGAGAAACGCCGGAATCCAAACCTCGCTGGTGTACCGAACGGGGAGAGTCTACTAGTGCGACTGACCAAACTCGAATTGCACGGCTTCAAGTCGTTCGCCGACAACACGGTGATGAAGTACGACGACGGCGTCACCGCGATCGTCGGCCCGAATGGATGCGGCAAGTCGAACGTGTCAGACGCGGTCCGATGGGTGCTGGGTGAACAGCGCGCCCGCCTGCTCCGCGGCCAGAAGATGGAAGAGGTCATCTTCCAGGGTTCCACCGCACGCCGCCCCGTGAACATCGCCGAGGTGTCGCTCCACTTCGACAACAGCGATGGCGAATTGCCGGTTGCTTTTCGTGAGGTGGTCGTGACCCGGCGTCTCTCGCGCTCCGGCGAAAGCGAGTACCTGCTCAACCGTGCCCCGTGCAGGCTACGCGACATCTCCGACCTGCTCCGCGGCACTGGCCTCGGCGCCGACACCGGCGTGGTCATCGAGTCGAAAATGATCGATGCGCTCCTGTCCGATCGTCCCGACGACCGCCGCGAACTGTTTGAGGAAGCCGCGGGATCGGCCTCTATCGCGACCGGCGTCGTTCCACCGAGCGGCGCCTCGAGGAGACCACGGGCGACCTCCAGCGCCTCGACGATCTCATCGCTGAAGTACAGAGCCAGGTGCGTTCGCTGTCCCGGCAGCGGAAGCGCGCCGAGCGATATTCGGAACTCACCAGCCGCCGCTTCACCGTCGAAATCGCCCTCGCGGCTCGTGAGATGTCCAGCTGGCGCGATGAGCTTGCCCGGCTGGAGGCACGCGTCGCCGAATTGCGGACGATGATTCCGCAGTCGGAGCAGGGGGTGGCGGACCGCGAACAGGCGCGTGACGCCGCGCATGATGCGCGCACCGCCGCCGAAGCGCAGCGCGCGGAGCTGTCGCGCCTCGTCACGCAGCAACGCGAGCAGGTGCAGCAGCTTCGCGCCGAGATGGCCGTTGCCGAGGAACGTCAGCGGAACGCGCTCGTGCGTCGCCAACGTGCGGAGGCCGAAGCGTCGCAGGGCCAGCAGATGCGGGAGCAGCTCTCCACCGATCGCGCCGATGCCACGGAGGAACGGGCGCGGCACGAGTCCGAGCTACGCGCCGCAGAGGAGAACATGCAGGCGCTCCGGACGCAGGAAGAGTCAGCGCGCCATGCCGTTTCGACAGCCAGGCCGGCGCTGGAAGAGGCGGAGCGCTCCCTGCGCGAGGCCCAGGCGCGGGCGCATGAAGCGGATCTCTCCCGTGAGCGTGCGCAGCGCGAGCTGGACGAGACGAACGAGCGGGCGGCGGTTCTCGAACGCGAGCGCACCCAGCTCGCAGACACCGTCACCACCGCGCGTCGCGACATGAACGACGCGGCGGCAGCACGCGAACAGGCGGAAACGGCCACAGCCGCCGCCGTCGCGCAGGCTGACGCGACGCGCGACGCCGAGAAGGCCGCGCGTGACAACGATGCAGCGGCCCGCACGGCGCTGTTCAGCGCGGACGAGGCACACGCGTCACTCGAGGGGAAGGTGCACGGCCTCGAGGGGCTCGAGCGCGAGCGCGTTGGAATGGCGCCGGCTGCGGCGCGTCTGCTGCACGCGCGCGCGCAATTCGGCGACGGCGCGATCATCGGCCCACTCAGCGATTACATCAGCACGGACCAGGAGGCGGCGATACTCATCGAGCGCTATCTGGGGGCTTCCGTACACGCGGTCATCGTTCGGGATCAGGCGGTGGCGAACGCCGTGCGGGACTGGCATCGCAAGACCAGTCCTGGTCCCCTGCTCCTCCTGCCGCTGGACGCGGTCGCCGATCGCGCCGACGATACCGTCGAGGACGCGCTTGCGCAGAAGATCGACGCCGCGCCTGCCGCACGTCCATGGATCCGCGCACTGCTTGGTCGCGTGCGCCCCGTCGGTGAAGGCGCCGCCTTCGTCGATTCGCGTGGCGCGATGTGGCTTCCGGGTGCATCCGGTGGCGCCGGCCCCCTGCGTCGTCGCGCAGAGCTGTTCGCGCTGAAGTCCCAGCTCTCGGCGAGCGCCGCGGCTCGCGAGGCCGCCGGCGCGGCCGCGGAAGCAGCTCGCGAGCAGTTGCGGAAAGCCGAGCAGGAGCTTCGCGCGGCAACCGAGCGCGTCGCGCAGGCCCAGCGCGCGGCACACGAAGCAACCGAGCGCGTGGCCCAGCACGAACGGCGTCTGCAGCGGCTCGACCGGGAGCTCCTGGACGCGTCGGCGCTGGCGGGGCGTCTCAAGGAACGCACGGATGCGCTGACGGAGAAGCTGGCCTCGTTCGCGAAGGATCACTCCGACGTCTCGGCAATCGTCCAGCAGCGACAGGCAGAGGTTGCGACACTTCGGTCACGCGTGGCGCAGGCGGAGCAGGCGCATGACGCTGCACGTGATGCCCACACCCGCGCGCAGGTGGACCGTGCGCAGATCGAAGCGCGGCTTCAGGTGGCCAGCGACCGCGAGCGTCGGCTGGACCAGGAAGCCACCCATGCCGCGGATCGGCTGGCGGCGCTGAGCGCGGAGCTGTCGGAGCTGTCGTATTCCGACGCACAAGTCGCCGAGGCCATGGAGCGGTGGAAGCTCGATCTCGAAGCGCGCGAGGCCGCATTGGCCGACGGCGAAGCCCATCTCGCGGCTGCGGAACAGGCCGTGAAGACTGCCGATGAGCAACTGACGGAATCGGAGCACGCCCTGGATCAGATGCGGCGCACGTCCTCGTCGGTGGTGCACGAGCTGCACGAAGCGGAAGTCGCTTTCACCGAACTGTCGGGACGCCGCGCGGCCATCCGCGAGCGCCTGGAGACCGAATGGCGCAAGCCGCTCGAGGAGATGATCGCGAGCGCCGCCGACGTCCCGGAAGACAGCGAAGCGCTGCGAATCGAAGCCGACTCGTTACGGGAGCAGGTGGAGCAGCTCGGTCCCGTGAACGTGCTCGCGATCGAGGAGCACGACGAGACAGTGCAGCGTCTGGAGTTCCTGACGACGCAGCGGGCGGACCTGTTCGAAGCGAGAAATTCGCTGCAACAGGCCATCCGCGAGATCGACACCACCGCCCGCGAGCTGTTCCTGACGACGTTCGTGAAGGTGCGGGAGCACTTCCGTGAGATCTTCATGACGCTGTTCGGTGGCGGCGAGTGCGACCTCCGCCTCGAGAATCCGGACGCGCCGCTCGATTGCGACATCGAGATCCACGCGTCACCACGGGGCAAGAAGACGCAGCGCATCCATCTGCTGTCGAGTGGAGAGCGCGCACTCGTCGCCTTGTCTCTGCTGTTCGGTATCTTCCTCACGAAGCCCAGCCCCTTCTGCGTTCTCGACGAAGTGGACGCGCCGCTGGACGACGCGAACATCGGCCGCTTCGTGCGGATGCTGAACCAGTTCAAGAAGAACACGCAGTTCATCGTGATCACCCACAACCCGC
>DASPMP010000258.1:0-2218 GCA_035626995.1 Gemmatimonadaceae bacterium | reverse complement strand
GTCGCCTACGACGAGTGAAGTGCGGTGAGGGCCGGGCGCTGAGCATCGTGTCAGAATGCTGAGGGAACCGGAGCGAATGCGCGTCTCGTCAGCGCCCCGACTCACCACGATGCCCGATGCCTGCTCTCCACTGGGAACCCGCGTTCGCGTCACGCGCCAGCCGAACAGCGCACCGCTCTGGTTGGCTTCACGGACACCGAAGTCGATGCCTTCGTCCAGCGCTGCATCGGTGTCGTCAAGCATGGATGCAATGACGAGGTCCTGCGAAGAGACGCTAAAGACGGCACGCGAACCAGCGATCCACGCGGCGGCTCCGGCAACAAACTGGCGCCGGTGCATGAACGTCCTGTGAGATGGTTTCGTCATGCGGCCGGCACCGGTCGACGACTGGCGCGCTCCAGCCGGGTGGACAGCGCGCCGATCACGAGTGGCGTAATGGCGACGAGGTACAGGATTCCTGCGGGCACCCACATGATGAGCCCTGCGAGTTGTTGGTCTTCGAGCGGAGTCATTCCCCAGGCTCCCGTCCAGCGATCATGTGCGGTATACCAGGGGCGCGAGGAGAGGGCGATGGCAGCGCCCATGACGCCGGCCGCAGTTGCCGCCGTGAAGAGATAAAAAAGCGCGGCGCCGAAACCCAGCCGGGCGCGTGGTCGCGGCGACGCAACGACCCACCAGAACACCAGCGCCGTGAGGAAGAAGCTTGCGTGCTCAAGCGAATGCACGGTGTCGTTCCTGATCGCGAGCTCGTACGGCCCGGGGACATGCCAGGTGACCAGCGCGGCGGTATGAAGGATCCAGGCAGTGATTGGTGCCGAAAGGAACAGCCACGGGTATTGCACTGAGCGATGCCGCAGTACGAAGCCCACGCGGCGTCGCCATGTCAGCGGCAGCGCGCGCAGCACGACGAGACCCGTGTCGCCCAGTACGAGAAGCGGAGCCGCTACCATGGTGAGCAGGAGATGCTGCACCATGTGTCCGGAGAAGAGCAGTTCGCCGAGCGCGTCGACAGGAGATACCAGCGCGACAAACAGCGAGGCGACGCCAAGCCAGTGACAGGCCGCGCGCCAGCTGGCGACGGGACGGCGTCGCGCGCCACGCCCGCGCGCACCGAGTGCATATCCCACGATCAGGATGGCAATGGTAGCGAGGACAAGCGGCTCCACCGTCCACACCTGCCAGAGATCGTGGGGACCGTGCGCACCGCTGTGCGCGTGCGCGCTCGCGGGGATGAGGGCCAGCAGTGGGAGTGCTGCGGCGATCGCTGTTCGCATTCGTACGCGCGCTCCTCTGCGAAAGGCATTCCGCGGGGACCATCGGCCCGCTAGCGCACCGACGGTATTCGGCACAGCGCATGCATGCCCACGCAGGTAAATGCCATTGCCGATCGACGCGCGCATGTGGAAGCGCGCAATCTTTCTGTGCATTGCGTCGACATGCATCGCCTGCGCGCCCGAGAAGGAGCGGGCCGCAACGTCGCGTGTTCCCGCGGAGGCGCAGCCACAGGCATCCGGCGCGCCACGCGCCACCGCCGCCCTCGAGCCCGAGGATGGCCAGTGGATCCGCCCCGCGAAGAGCTACTCGTCGCTGCGCTACAGCCAGCTCACCGAGATCACCAGGGCGAACGTAGGGCAGCTGAAGCAGGCGTGGAGCTACTCGACGGGTGTGCTGCGCGGCCACGAAGAGCCGCCCATCGTGGTGAACAACACGATGTACATCGTGACGCCCTTCCCGAACGAGCTGCACGCGCTGGATCTCGCGCGATCGGGCGCAGCGAAATGGGTCTATCGTCCCCGTCCCGAAGCGGCTGCGCAGGGCGTGGCGTGCTGCGACGTGGTGAACCGCGGCGTGGTGTACGACAATGGCCGGCTGTTCTTCAATACGCTGGACAATAACGTCGTCGCTGTCGACGCGAACAGCGGGCGTGAAGTGTGGAAGACCAAGGTCGGTGAGATCAACCTCGGCGAGACCATGACGATGGCGCCCCTCGTCGTGAAGGGGTTGGTGCTCGTCGGGAATTCCGGCGGAGAGATGGGCGTTCGCGGCTGGCTGAAGGCGCTGGACGCAGCCAGCGGGGCGGTGCGCTGGACCGCGTATAGCACGGGACCGGATAAGGACGTGCTCATCGGCCCGCGCTTCAAGCCATTCTATGACGACCACAAGGGAAAGGACCTCGGCACCCAAAGCTGGCCGGGGGACAGCTGGTCGGTCGGCGGCG
>DASPMP010000257.1:0-3770 GCA_035626995.1 Gemmatimonadaceae bacterium | reverse complement strand
CTGCGCGGGAGCCGGCGCAATCATGGCGATGGCGAGTGACCTTCGCTTCGGAACCTCCCGCAGCAAGGTCGGCTTCCTCTTTGTTCGCGTCGGACTCGCGGGAGCAGACATGGGGGCCTGCGCCATCCTGCCGCGCATCATCGGCCACGGCCGCGCAAGTGAGCTGCTCTTCACCGGCCGGTTCATGTCTGGCGAGGAATCAGAACGCTGGGGCTTCTACAATGCGCTCGTCGCCCCCGAACAGCTCGCGTCACACGCAGCGACAGTGGCGCGCACGCTCGCCGAGGGACCGACCTTCGCGCATGGCATGACGAAGCTCGCACTCCACCAGGAATGGAGCATGAGCGTGGACGAAGCCATCGACGCCGAGGCGCAGACCCAGGCCATCTGCATGCAGACGCAGGACTTCGCGCGCGCGTACCGAGCCTTCGTGGAAAAGAAGACCCCGCGCTTCGAGGGCAATTGAAGCTCCGCGAGCAGGATCATCTCGCATGGCCGTTCTTCGAGGACGCGCATCGCAGGCTCGCGGCGGACCTGCTCGCCTGGACGACACGGGAGATCCCTCACAGTGCGGCGCCGGAGTCGGACGCCGACGTTGATGCCACCTGTCGCGACCTGGTGCGCCGGCTCGGCGACAGCGACTGGCTCCGCTACTGCGTACCGGCATCGCACGGCGGCGCCTTCGAAGCACTGGATGTCCGGGCACTCTGCCTGTGTCGCGAGACGCTGGCGCAGGCCGCCGGTCTCGCGGACTTCGCCTTCGCAATGCAGGGGCTTGGTGCAGGGCCGATCGCGCTCTACGGATCGGACGAGCTGAAGGATCGCTACCTCCCCAACGTGCGCGACGGGAAGGCGATCGCTGCCTTCGCGCTCACGGAGCCCGAGGCCGGCTCGGACATCGCCGCAATGCGCACAACCGCGCACCGCGACGGCCAGGGGTGGATTCTGTCCGGTGAGAAAACCTTCATCTCCAACGCCGGGATCGCCGATCACTACGTCGTATTTGCGCGCTTGCCGGATGTGGGAGACAGGGCGTTCGGCGCCTTCGTGATCGATGCGGGCACGCCCGGCTTTGCGGTGACGGATCGCATTCGGACCCTGGCGCCGCATCCACTCGGCACTCTGATCATGCACGAAGTGCGGATCGCGCCGGAACAAATGATCGGCGAACGGGGGAAGGGACTGCGCGTCGCCCTTGGCACCCTCGATGTCTTCCGGTCGACGGTCGCAGCCGCAGCCCTGGGATTTGCGCGGCGCGCGCTCCGCGAGGCGTCGATGCATGCAAAGTCGCGCAAGGCATTCGGGAAGAACCTCGCGGACCATCAGCTGACCCAGGCACGCATCGCGCGGATGGCGCTGGCGGTGGACGCGAGCGCGCTGCTCATCTATCGTGCCGCATGGACGCGAGACCGGATCGCAGACCGCGTGACGCGTGAGGCGGCGATGGCCAAGCTGTTCGCCACGGAAAGCGCGCAACGCGTGATCGATGACGCCGTTCAGCTCCTCGGCGGACGCGGCGTGATTGCCGGAGCGCCCGTCGAGCAGTTGTACCGCGAGATCCGTGCGCTGCGCATCTACGAAGGCACCAGCGAGATCCAGAAGCTCGTCATTGCGGGAGACCTGCTTGGTGAGTGAGCCGAGCGGCCACCTCGACACGTTCGCGCGCGACATGCTGCCGCCGCGCGAGCTCTGGCCCGACTTGCACTTCGACCGGATTCCCGATCTCCAGTATCCGGCGCGCCTGAACTGCGCCGGCGAACTCCTGGACACCATCGTCGAAGACGGCCTGGGCGACCGTACCGTGTTTCACGTACCAGGCGGTTCGTGGACGTATGCCCAGTTGCTCGAGACCGCCAACCAGATCGCGCACGTGCTCGTGAACGACCTGGGCGTCGTACCCGGCAATCGCGTACTCCTTCGCGGCTTCAACAATCCCATGATGGCCGCCTGCTGGTTTGGCATCCTGAAGGCGGGCGCCATCGTCGTGTGCACCATGCCGCTGCTGCGGACGCGCGAGCTCACCTTCACGGCGGACAAGGCCCGGGTGACACTGGCGCTCGCCGACTCGCGTCTGGCCACGGACTGCGCGGCGGCAATGCTCACACGCGCCGACGGGTCCCCGCGCGAGGGGCGATGCGTCACGTTCGGCGGGGAAGATGGCATGCTCGAACCGCTGATGCGCGGCAAGCCCACCACCTTCCTCAATTGCGACACGGCGGCGGACGATGTCGCGCTCATCGCCTTCACCTCCGGCACCACCGGCGAAGGGAAGGGCACGATGCATTTCCATCGCGACGTGCTGGCGATCTGCGACTGCTTTCCGACGTATGTGCTGCAGGCCGACGCTGACGACGTCTTCTGCGGATCTCCGCCGTTCGCGTTCACCTTCGGGCTGGGCGGGCTGGTGCTGTTTCCGATGCGGATTGGCGCAAGCGCGCTGCTGCTCGAGCAGGCAGCACCCCCACAACTGCTCGAGGCCATCGTGAAGCATCGGCCTACGATCAGCTTCACCGCGCCCACGGCCTATCGTGCGATGTGCGGCCTCCTGAAGGAGAAGCCGCAGGACATTTCGTCGCTCCGCAAGTGCGTTTCGGCGGGTGAGGCACTGCCGCGCGGCACCTTTGAAGATTGGGAGCGGGCGACCGGAATCCGGATCATCGACGGCATCGGAGCAACCGAAATGCTCCACATCTTCATCAGTGCGTCGGGAGACGACATTCGTCCCGGCGCGACGGGAAAGGTGGTGCCAGGATATGAAGCCGAGGTCCAGGACAACGAAGGCCGGCCGGTCCCGGACGGTACCATCGGCAGGCTGGCTGTGCGCGGTCCCACGGGCTGCCGCTATCTCGATAACCTCGAGCGACAGCGCGCGTACGTCCGCAATGGCTGGAATCTCACCGGCGATTCGTATCTCCGCGATGCCGACGGCTACTTCTGGTACCAGGCACGCACCGACGACATGATCATTTCGGCCGGCTACAACATCTCAGGCCCCGAGGTGGAGAACGTCCTGCTCCTGCATCGCGCCGTGAAGGAATGCGCGGTGGTCGGCTTGCCGGACGAAGAGCGTGGTCAATGCGTCAGCGCGTTCGTCGTGCTGAACGATCCCGCCGCGGCGTCCCCGCAGCTCGCGCAGGAGCTGCAGCAGTTCGTCAAACAGGAGATCGCGCCGTACAAGTATCCGCGGCGTGTCGAGTTCCTGGACGCGCTGCCACGCACGGCGACTGGAAAGCTCCAACGATTCCGCCTGAGAGAGGACAAGCGATGAGCGACTGGAAGGTGCTGCGACCGGAGGGGTGGAAAGCACCCGTCGGTTATGCAGATGGCGTGAGCGCGAGTGGCCGGGTCATCGTGACGGCGGGGCAAGTCGGCTGGAATCCCGCGACGGCGCAGTTCGAGACCGACGACTTCGCCGGGCAGACCGCGCAGGCCCTCCGGAACGTCGTCGACGTGCTTGCCGCTGCCGGCGCTTCCGCCGAGCATCTCGTGCGTCTCACCTGGTTCGTGACTGACCGAACCGAGTACATGGCCGCACGCAAAGCCATCGGCGTCGCATACCGCGAGATCATCGGCCCGCGCTATCCTGCGATGTCCGTCGTATTTGTAGCCGCACTCGTCGAGCCGCGTGCGAAACTGGAGATCGAAGCCACCGCGGTGCTGTGAGCCGAGAGCCGAGGCTATTGCCCCAGCGCCTTCTTCAGAATCGCGATCTGCCCGCCGTGATACGCATCGTGCTCGACGATGCCGTGCATCATCACCAGCACTGAATG
>DASPMP010000256.1:0-2788 GCA_035626995.1 Gemmatimonadaceae bacterium | reverse complement strand
GACGACACAGTCGACTTTCGCTCCGCGACGGCACGCCTCGCGCAGCGCGGCCACCACATCCGAATGTTCGTCAGTCCGGTAGATCGTCGTCTGGATCGCCTCGAGCTTCGGATGCCGGGCGGCCTCCTTCAGGAAGGCGCCGATCGACGTTTCGTAGTCGTCGAACGGGAAATGCAGCAAGGCGTCATGCGTGGCAGACGAGAGCACGTGATTCACGCGCGTTTCGCGACGCTCGATCGGCGTGGACTTGAGGTCGGGCAGGTCGATATCGGCGATCGCATCGAGCGCCGTCAGGTCCAGCAGTCCCCGGACGTGGTAGACGTCCTCGTCCAACAGGATGAGCGCGTTGTTGTCCTTCTCCTGGAGCTCCCGACGCAGACGGAGCTGCAGCGTCTGCGGCATGGTATGCTCGACCTCGAGACGGATGACGTCCTGGAATGGACGGCTCACGATCTCCTGCTCGAAATCCCGGAGAACGTCATCGTCGTCATCCAGCTCCGTGTGCGCATTGCGCGTTACGCGAAACAGGTAGGGTGTCCCGACTTCGAGGTTGGAGCACAGCGTGGGAAGCTCGGTGGCGATGATCTGCTCCAGCGGAACGAAACGGTGGTCGCGTCCGATCGGCACCAGGCGCGGAAGGTCCGCGGGAAGCTCGACCACCACCAGACAAGGCTCGCCGCTCCGTTTGGCTTCAGCCACGAGGGCCGGCCGAAGGTTGCGCACATGCACGAAGGCATGGTTCGCGTCGACGATGATCGGCGAGATCAGCCCATCCAGCTTGCTGCCACAGATCCGGCGCAGATGAGAACGATCGTCCTCGTCGAGGTCCGCCCAGTCTTCGATGACAACCCCCCGCTCCGCGAGCAGCGCCAGGACCTCGTCGAGGACGCGCTGGATCCGCTCGAGGATTCGCCGGGACTCCGTCGCGATCATCCTGAGCTGTTCGTCGGGCGGCGCGGTCGCGGCACTCCGCTGCTCACCGTCGGCCTGGAGCTGCTTCAACCGCCCCACGCGCGTCATGAAGAAGACGTCCAGGCGCTCGCCGAGGATGCCCAGCAGGCGAACACGCTCGAGCAGCGGAAGACTCGTGTCTTCGCAGATCTCGACCATGCGTTCCTCAAAGGCCAGTCGCGACAGCTCGGCGTCGAACCGTGTGTTCACTTATCGGTGCTCGGTGTGCTCAGGGGAATGTATTGCGCCGCGGCAATGTCTTCGGACCACCGCGCTTCAAGCTCGGCGATCAGCTCGGCGGGGTCCACGTCCTTCTTGAGGCGAACCACGGTATCAATCCGCGCGATGCCGCTCTCCGTCACCGACTCCGACACCCGCCATTCGCTGGCGAGCCGACCGGCCACGGTCTCGATCGCCAGCCGAGCCGCGTCTGCGTCCGTCGAGCGGATGATCACCATCCCGTCCGCCTTGATCCCGTCGGCGAGGGCGTCCTCCCGTTCCATGGCCTCGCGAGTGGACGCGCGCGTCCACGGCGCCAGCAGCTTCGGGTCGCCGATGGCCAGTTGGGCTCCCTTCCCGCGCGCGTAGATCGACCCGATGTCGAAGCGCCAGAAGGTCATCACCACCATGGTGAACACGAGCGACATGATCATCGCCACGTCGAGCGCCTGCACTCCGGCGGCGAGACCAATACCAAGGGCAAGAAGGACGTAGACCGCTTCCTCCGGCTCGTCCAGCTTCTGCCGGAAGCGCACGCCAGCAACGATGCCCGCGAGCGCGAACGCCAGCGCCAGGCTGTTCTTCACGACGAGTACTACACCGGCGACCACGATCGGTAGCACGAGTACCGTGTGCACCAGCGACGGATCGTAGCGCAACCGGCGCGTTCGCATCAGCACCCACGCCACCGGAAGCACGACCGCGAGCGCCCACCCCATCGCGACCATGGCCAGCAGTCCGCGGCCGAAGACGCCCGGCCAGGGCGAAGGCGGTCCGGGAATGACGGGATGGCCACCCGTCAGGAGTTCGTCCACCTGCGACGGCGGCGCTTCCGCGATGGGCGCGACGAGTGCCTGCCGAAATCCGGGGACATACAGGATGAGGACGGCGGCCACAGTCGCGAGGCTGGCATAGTACAACACCAGTCCCAGCAGCGGGAACGTCCGCCGTATGCGCCTGTTTCGTGATCTTACTGGGTCGGCCACGTGCTCAGCCCGTCTTGCATAAGGTTCAGTTGGGCAAGAAGCGTGACCATACGTACGTGAGGCTGAGCCCGCTCGTAACAGGGGGGCAGATGACGCGTCTTCTCATCGTGAATTGGATGTCCCGCCTTGGCCTGGTGACGCTCGTCCCGGCCGCCCTCTCCGCACAGACGAGCACACCCTCAGCCCTGACCGCCGCTGCCGATTCCACACCCGTGGTTCAGCAGGGGTCAGTGGTCGTACCGCTGCATCGCGGGCTTTTCGGCCGACAGGATGCCTATCTCGCGACGGGATTCGCACTGGCTGCCACCGCGCTCTTTCCCTTCGACCAGCAGATCGCGGCGCATCTGCAGTCTCCCGCGATCCAGGGCACTCGCGGATTTGATGGGACCGCGACCACGCTCGAGAAGCTCACGAGCCCCGGCGCATACTATATCGGTGGGTCGCTATATCTCGTCGGGCGGCTGGGCGGGTTCGAGCGAATCGCGGACCTGGGGCTACATGCAACGGAATCGGTGCTGCTCGCGGAAGGGATCGGCTTTGTGCTGAAGCGCGGCATTGGCCGCGCGCGGCCATATGTCTCCGGCGCCACCGATGCGCGGGATTTCTCCATCGGCAGCGGTATGGGCACGGGC
>DASPMP010000255.1:0-13931 GCA_035626995.1 Gemmatimonadaceae bacterium | reverse complement strand
CAGCGGCCATTCGGCGGGCTGCCAGCGACGCCCAGTTGCGACACACCCTTTCGGAGTCGATATCGTCCCTCGACAAGTACGACTGGCCTGCCGTCCTTGCCGCGCACGAATCCGTCTACGCTACGGCGAAGATGCGGGCGAACGCCGTGAAAGCTGACGCGCCGTGAGCGACGCGTAGCCCACGACGATCGGTGGCAGGAGGAAGCAGAGATGCTGCGCGAGGGCCATGCCCAATGCGGCGTCCGACTGAACCCCGACGTACCGGTAGACGCCATACACCGTCGCTTCGTAGACACCGAGATTCCCTGGTGCGACTGGTAGCAAGGTCGTGATTGCCAGCGCCGCGAGTATGAGAATGCCCCAGCTGAACGATGGCACAAATCCGAACGCGAGCTGGATCCCCACGATCGCACCCAGCTCCGCTGCCTTCTTGGCCAGCGCAAGCGTCATTGCCTGTGCGATCCGAGGCCGGTTGCGCAGGAGCTCGAGGTGCTGTCCCCAGGCGAGCAGACGTGCGCCAAGCTCGCGCCCCCTTCCTTGGGCTTCCAGCAAGCGGGCGCGCAGGGAAGACCATCGATGCGCCAGCAGCATGAGTATCCCGAGCAACAGTGCGAAAGCGGTCGCGAGGGAGAGCACGCCACCCCGCAGCCATTCCGGCAGCGGAGCGGCCAGCGCCGCAGTGCCGATGACGGCCAGCTTGGCGAACGCCACGAGCAGTTGATCCAGTGCGAGGACCGAGAGCGCTGCCCCGCGCGTGAGGCCGGCACGATCGACCAGCAAGGCAACTGCAGTCGCCTCACCGGCCAGAAAGGGCACGGTGTTCAGGACGGCACCACTGATCGTGACGACATCCCACATGCCCTTGAACGAAACGGGCGCTGCGGCCGGCGCCAGCAGACGCCACTCGATTGCCCACAACGGCAGAATCGCGAAATTCGCAGCGACGGCGAGAGCGACCCAGGCAAGATTCACCTGAATCAGCAGTGTGAGCACCTGAGGCCATGCGACGTGTCTCACGGCCACCACGATGGCAACACTCAGGATCAACCACAACACAGGCGCCAGCCAGCGCATCGGGCGACTCGGGGCTGCCGCGATCGGCACTGTCACGCTGCTTCCGACCGGTGCACTTTCTGTCGCAGCTCGGTCATCCTGACAAATGCTGCGTCACGGTTGCGGAAGAGGCGTATGACATCGTCGAGGGCGTGGAGCGCCGCGTCGCCAGTCCTGAACCGGCAGTCCAGCCGGAGCTGCGCACGACGCAAGTCGACGAACTCCCATGGGTGCACGAACAAAACCACCGGAGACGCCAGCGCAAGCAGCCATGGATCACGAATCCATGCCGGCAATCGCAGTACGGACGAGGTCATCGACGCGGGCACACGCGTCATGGACGTCACCGCGCGCGACGTGTAGTACGCGCGCTTGTACTTCGCTTGGGATGAATCCACCAGGAACCCCTGCTCCTCGAGCAGCGGCAGGTACTGGTCAGGAAAGCGCAGATTCGGCGCGCGGAACGATGTTACGGGTGCACCAAAGGATCGCAGGGTCGCCGTGGACAACGTGATGTCGCGGCGCGCAGTCGCCGCATCGAGCGTATCGAACGGCTGATGGCTGTGCCCGTGCGACGCGAGCTCATGGCCGCGCGTGATGATGTCGGCGACTCGATGCGGAAAGCGCTCGGCAACCTGCCCCGTACAGAAGCACGTGACCGGAATTCCCGCGGCGTCGAGATGGTCGAGGACTCTCGGCAATCCTTCCTCGACCCCGCGATATTGCGTGGAGAGGTACGGCGGACAATCGGGCTCGACGTCTATGCCAAGCGATACCTGAATCATGCTCGGAAGATCAACCAGGAGTGGACCTGAACCAACATAGGCTCTGGTGCGCGCTCGCGCCGCTGCTCGCGGCCGCGTCCGCGTTGGCGCAGCCGGCAGCGACCGTTCCTGCGTCGAGTCAGATCTACGACCGCCTGGAATCGGTAAGCGCGCTTTATCCGGTGAAGGGAGTGTTTCTCGGCGAGCGCGCGTTGTCGCGACGAGAGCTCGCTCGGGTCGCGGAAGCCCTGGGGCAGCGGATTACGGCCGACTCCGGCAACCTTGAGCGTCAGCGCTGGGCACGGGACGAGCTCGACGCGGTCCGTGACGCGTTGAGCACTGCCCACGGACGGATTCGCGGGCGGTATGGCTCCGCCGGCATCCATTGGCGGGCCGACATGTTCTCGTCGCGAACCGCGTCCGTCCGGATCACAAACAACGCGCTGGGCCAGATCGATGCAGTGAGCAATCCTTATGCGTACGGCCGGCATGGCTGGCCGGCGATTCAGGGAAGCATCGCGACGCTCGGACCGTCGGCGTACTGGGCACCACACGACGCATTCGTGGCGGTTGTTCAGCCATTGGCGTCACTGACGCCCATTCGCGAAGAGGGATGGACGAGCGAACGGTTCATCCAGCGTGGATACCTCCGCGCGACCTGGCACAACGTGGCGCTCCAGATCGGTGCGGAAGAGTTGCGGTGGGGCCAGTCGCCCACCGGTTCCATGTTCATTTCCGGCAATGCCCCGCCGATTCCCGCGCTGGCTCTGGCGACGGATACCGCGATCACCCTTCCGTGGATCTTCCGCTACGCCGGCCCTTTCAGGATGACGGCGCTTCTTGGGGACCTCGGTGGTACGCAGGTGCCCCCGCATGCACGTCTGGCTGCATGGCAGGCCAGCGTTCAGCCATGGTCCCGGTTCGAGCTCGGCGTCGCGGTGGCGGCACAGACTGGGGGCGATGGCGGACCCCAAGCGACGTTCCTCGAGCGGCTCATCGACCTGTTTCCGGTGATTGACGCGCTGGCGCCGCAGCATGCCGACCTGCAGTTCTCGAACAAGTTCGCCGGCGGGAACATGCGCCTGCGTTTTCCCGAACTGTCCGGCCTCGATGTGTACTATGAACTGCAGATCGACGACTTCGATGGCCGACGATTGCGAAGCTCCTTCGTGGATGATGCCGGTCACCTTCTTGGGCTGCGTCTGCCGCTGATTGTCGGTGGCGACCAGCTTGCGCTGCGCGTGGAAGGGCATCGAACGTCCATCCGGCTGTACGAGCACACGCAGTTCCCGTCAGGGTATACCTACCGCCAACGTCTCATCGGCAATCCCCTCGGGCCGCATGCGGTCGCAGGCTACGCGAGCGCCGAGTGGCGCTGGACTCCGCACAATGCGATTGGACTGGCGATTGGCGAGGAGTCGCGGGACCCGTCGTTGTATACCGTATCGGTGTCCGGAGATCGCGACCGAGGCTTCACCTTTGTGCGGCAGACGAATGAGCCGGGCGTCCGGGGGCGACGGTTTCTCCTCAACGTCCACCATGCGCTGCCCGGCGGAGCGGTGCGGGCTACCATCGGGCACCATCGCGCCTGGCGCAGCGGGGAACCGGGCCGAGGCGACTGGGGAGGCATAATCTCCTTCAGCAGCCAGAAACTGCAAAACTTCTAATGGTCCCGGTGGGACTCGAACCCACGACCCGACGATTATGAGTCGCCTGCTCTAACCGGCTGAGCTACGGGACCTGACACCAATCTACTGTTTTCGTTTGCCTCGCGCTTCAGACGACGCGCCATCCGCCGGCGTTGCGAAATGGTCATACGCCTCCAGTACTTCGGCAGGTGTTACGGTTGCCGCGCCAAGCTTCCCGACTTCCACCCCTGCAGCGTAGTTGGCGATGATCGCCGCCTCGGCAGCGCTTCCGCCGGCGCCCAGGATCACCGCGAGGTACGCTGTCACCGTATCGCCAGCGCCGACGACGTCATATACCTCGCGCGCGACGGTCGGCACGTTCAGGAGCGTCCCGTCACGCGAAGCGAGGAGCATTCCACGTTCGCCCAGCGTCAGGAGCAGATGCTCCACGTCGAGCTTCCGGATGGCAGCCGGAATCGCCTCGGGATGATCCAGGTCGACTTCGGCCCCCAATGCGGAATCCAGTTCTCGCCGATTGGGTTTGAAAACCGTTGCCCCGCGGTAGGCGAAGAAGTGCCTGTATTTCGGATCCACGATGATTGGAATTCGCCGTTCCCTCGCCAGCGCGACGCTTCGGGTGATGACCGCCGGCATCAGGACGCCTTTGTTGTAGTCCTCCAGGACCAGGGCATCGGCATCGCCAACCATCTCCTCCACGCGCCGCACAAGGGCCGACGCATCGTCCTCATTCAGGTCGGCATCGTCTTCCTCATCGATGCGCACGAGCTGCTGCGCGCGCGCCACGACCCGCGTCTTCCTGGTGGTCGGACGTTCCATGGTGAATAATCCGCGGTCACCGATGCCGATGTCGCCGAGCATGCTGCGCAATTGCCGCCCGGCTCCGTCATTGCCTACCGCGCAGATGAGCTGACACTTCGCGCCTGCGGCTGCCACATTTTGCGCCACGTTCGCCGCACCGCCCAGGGCGTAGCGTCGTTCGCGGATCCGCACGACGGGAACGGGAGCTTCCGGCGAAATACGTTCGACGTCCCCGATGAGGTACTCGTCGAGCATGGCGTCGCCGATGGCGACAACCCGGGACTTACCCGCCGCCTGCAGCAATTTCGCGAGGCGGTCTCGGCTGATTGACGGCGGCATGGACCCGAAGATAAGCACCCGGCACATCCCTTGCCCCCGTCGGGCTCGGCAGTGTCATCGCCGAGGTCCTCCGCTCCCCTAAGAAACGCAGCAATACGCACTTGTCCGAACTGATCCTCCGACTGAATGCCCGGGCCAAGTCATCGGTCCTGAGCATTCAGGAGTATTTCACTCTCGCATGGAACGCGGTCCGGTTCATTTTTGCCCGGCCGTTCTATACGCAGGACGTCATCCAGCAAATGGATGAGATCGGCGTGAAGTCATTGGGCATCGTGCTGCTGACGGGGCTTTTCACGGGCATGGTGCTGGCGCTGCAGTCCAGCGTGCAGCTGCAGACTTTCGGCGCGACCATGTACATCGGCCGGCTCGTCGCCGGATCGATGATTCGCGAACTCGGTCCTGTGCTCGCGGGACTCATGGTCGCGGGCCGCGTGGGATCGGGGATCGCGGCGCAGCTGGGCTCCATGAAGGTGACCGAGCAGATCGATGCGCTCAACACGCTGGGCACCGATCCGATCAAGAAGCTGGCGACGCCCCGACTGGTGGCAGCGCTGGTCATGCTCCCGGTGCTGACCATCATCAACGACATGGTCGGCATCATCGGTGGAAACATCATTGCGTCGTTGATGCTCGGCCTTCCTACGGGGCTGTACTGGCGCACGGTGTGGGAGCAGATCATTTCCGGTGGGTTCCTCTTCGGATTCATTCCGAACGATTTCGTCCAGGGGCTGCTCAAGCCGTTCGTCTTTGGCGCGATCATCGCCATCACCGCGTGCTATTTCGGATTGCGCACGACGGGAGGCACTGAGGGGGTGGGGCTGTCCACCACGAAGACGGTGGTCACGTCGAGCATCCTGATTCTCGTGTCGGACTATTTCCTGACACAGCTGCTGCTCTCCGTGCTCGTGATGCCATGATGGCGGAACTGCGGCGAGGCGAGCGTCGCACCGGCCAGGTGCGCGAAGCGATTCGGGAAGAGCTCGAGCGCGACGCCGAGGAGGACGCGCAGGAGCCAGACGTCCGGCGCGTCAAGCCTCCGATCATCGAAATGCAGGGGGTCTACCTGTCCTTCGACCGGCCGATTCTCGAAGACGTTTCGCTGGTGGCAGAGGAGGGGGAGACCATCGTGATCGTCGGCGAGTCGGGAACCGGAAAGTCGACGTCGCTGAAGCTGATCCTCCGCTTGCTGGTGCCGGAGAAGGGTCGGGTGCTCATCGACGGCGAAGACATCACGCACCTGTCGTTCGAAGATGCGCTCAAGGTGCGCCAGAAGATGGGAATGGTCTTCCAGGGCGCCGCACTGTTCGACTCGCTCACGGTGTTCGAGAACGTGGCGTATCCGTTGCGCGAACACACGGACATGGGCGAGGAAGCGATCGTCCAGCGCGTGCGCGAGAAGCTGGAGTTCGTCGACCTCGATCCGGACGACGTGATGGAAAAGCTGCCCTCCGAGCTTTCCGGCGGGATGCGCAAGCGTGTCGGTATTGCCCGTGGGATGGCGAACGATCCGGAGATCATGCTGTATGACGAGCCCACGTCTGGGCTGGATCCCCTGACGACCGGCACCATCACGCGGCTGATCATGAAACTGCAGCGCGAGCTGCAGGTGACGAGCATCGTCGTGTCGCACGATATCCGGTCGGTGTTCAAGATGGCCACAAAGGTCGCGCTCTTGCATGACCAGCGGATTGTGTTCTTCGGGACGCCGGAGGACATGGCGGCCGCCGAAGATCCTTACATCAGAGACTTCCTTGGCGGATTGTAGATGAAACGGTCGGCGAAGATCACCTGGGATCAGCTGCGCGTGGCGGGAGTCATTCTCGTCGCGGTTGCTGTCCTCGCGCTGGCTGGCTGGAAGCTGGGACAGGCGGCGAACCTCTTCACGAAGCGCTACGAGCTCGTGGTGTTCCTGCCGAACGCCAACGGCCTTCGCGTGGGCGGATCAGTGACGTTGGCCGGACAACTCGTGGGCACCGTGAAGGAAATCGAGTTCCTGCCGGTGGATTACGACACGACCCGAAACCTTCGCGTCATCGCGCGCATCGACAGGGCACTCCGGGAGCAGATCCGCAAGGATTCGGAAGCCCGGCTGCGCACCATGGGACTGCTGGGCGACAAGGTGCTTGATATTTCCCCTGGAACCCCGCGGTTCGCGGTGCTCGAAGCTGGAGACACGCTACGCGTCGCGACGGCGCTGGATTACGAGGAGGTCCTTGCCAGGGCGGCAGGCGCTGTCGACGACGTCGTTGGCCTGACCCGGGACCTCAAGGCGATTACGGGAAGCCTTGCGAGCGGGAAGGGCACGATGGGGCAGTTGCTCACCAATCGCGCCATGTACGACCAGCTCACGGGTGCGATGGCGCGCGCCAACGCCTTGTTTGCCGGCTTACAAAATCCGAATGGCACCTTCGGGCGCATGCTCAACGATCCCACCTTGTACAATCGATTGACGGGAGCGGTCGCGTCACTGGACTCGGCCCTGAGCGCAGTGAACTCGAGTGAGGGGAGCCTGGGGAGGCTGCTTCGCGATACGACGTTGTACGCGAACCTCACTGGGATTGCGGCCGGGGCGGACTCGCTGATGACGCTCATGACGAGCGAGCAGGGGCTGATGGGGAAGCTGCTCACGGACCAGACCCTGTACGATCAACTCACGAAGCTGACCACTGACTTGGGCGCCGTGCTCGCGGACGTTCGGCGCGATCCCCGGCGCTACACCAAGGGGATGATTTGCGTGCTCAACTGTAAGTAGCTCGTCCGGCGCCCGATGAGCTGCGCAGCAGCTTTGCATTGCAAAGTACTTGCTCCGATACTAGATTCGGCCGCGTGGGCAAACTTCGCGTGAACGGAACCTCTTCACTGGACCGGCGTACGACCTCTCGCTATGTTCTTGGGCTGACACGCATTAGCTCCACATCGATGCGTGACTGGTCGCGTAGCTCAGCTGGTTAGAGCGCTGCTTTCACACAGCAGAGGTCCACGGTTCGAGTCCGTGCGTGACCACTTGCCCTCCTGCAGCGGCCCCACCGTCGCAGAAGCACCCAGGCTGTCGAGGATATGCTTTTTCTGAAACCGCGAACGCTGGTCGCGCTCGCACTCTTTTGCGTTGGGGGCCAGGGTCTCCTCGCACAAAATCCAACCGCTCGCCCGACGCCCGAACAGGCGCGCGCGCTCCTGCAGGCCCGCCCCGAACTCGTTCAGCAACTTCGGCAGCGACTGCTCAACAGCGGACTGACGCGTGATCAGATCCACGCGCGGCTTCGCGCCGAGGGGTATCCGGAAGATCTCCTCGATCCGTACCTCAGCGGCATGTCGGGTCAGGTCGATGCCCCATCCAGTGAGCTGTACAACGCGGTGCAGGAGCTCGGCATCGCGGATAGCACCGATGTCGCGTTCCTGCGTGCGTTGCAGGCGGATTCACTCTCGCCCGCGATGCGTGACTCGCTGCTACGCCTTCGGGACACCACGGGGCAATCACTCGACAGCCTCGGCGTACGCGCCCCCCGTCGAACCGTCGTGCGCGCGGACGTGGCGGATTCTCTCATGCGCGTGGACAGCGGCTTCAACATTTTCGGACTCGAGATGTTCCGCTCGTCCGCCTCACGGTTCGAGCCATCGCTCATGGGGCCCGTGGACGCAAACTACCGACTCGGGCCTGGGGATCGCCTCGTCCTCATCCTGACCGGCGACGTCGAAGCGTCGTATCCCCTCGATGTCACACGCGAAGGATTCGTCGTGATTCCGCAGGTGGGTCAACTGTACGTCGCCAACCTCACCCTCGGACAACTCGACGAACTGCTCTACTCGCGCCTCGGACGTGTGTATTCGGGTGTGCGCCGTGGCCCAAACGCCACGACGCGATTTTCTGTCAGCGTCTCGCGCCTGCGAACGAACCAGGTCTGGGTGCTTGGTGAGGTAGAGCGCCCCGGCGGCTACATGGTGTCGAGCGCAGGCACTGCGATCACCGCGCTGTACGCAGCTGGTGGTCCCACCGCGAATGGCTCGCTGCGACATGTGCAGATCAAGCGGGGGAACGAGCTCATCTCGCAGCTTGACCTCTACGACTATCTCCTGCGCGGCGATGCGTCGCGCGATTCCCGGTTGCAGACCGGAGATATCGTCTTCGTCCCGCCACGCTCGATGCGGGTGCGCGTTATCGGCGAAGTCATTCGTCCTGCGACGTACGAGCTCAAGGAAAACGAAACGCTCGCGGACCTCATTCGCGCCGCGGGAGGCTTCCAGGCAAATGCGTCCCGGCGACGGGTGCAGATCGAACGCGTCCTGCCGCCTGAGCAGCGCGCCGCGGACGGCAGGGACCGTGTGACGATCGACGTCACGGCGTCGCAGACCGAAACCAGCCTGGCGAACATTCCGTTGGAAGCGGGCGATGTTGTTCGCGTGTTCCCGATTGCCGAGCGCGTTCGGAACACCGTGGTTGTTCAGGGAAATGTGTGGTCCCCGGGCGCGCTCGGTATTCGCCCCGGCATGAGCGTGTCTGACGCGATCCGTGCCGCGGGAGGCCCGAAGCCAGACGTCTATCTCGGTCAGATTCTCGTGTCGAGGCTGCGGCCGGATTCGTCCCGCGTTCAGATGCGCGCTGCGTTTCGCGATTCCACGGGCGCGGTGCTCGGCGACTTTGCGTTGCAGGAGGACGACGTCATCGAGGTGTTTTCGCTGACGGATTTCCGGCCCGACCGCTATGTCACCATCGGCGGCGCTGTTCGCGACGGCGGCCAGTTCCCATATCGCCAGGGGATGACGATGCGGGATCTCATCCTTCTCGCGGGCGGCCTCGAAGAAAGCGCCTACTTGCGGGAAGCGGAGATTGCGCGCCTGCCCGATGACCGGAGTGGCGCCACGACGGCGGTAACGATCCGCGTCAGTTTGGACTCGACCTACCTGTTTGAGCGTCGCCCCGGCGAACCATACCTGGGCGCGCCAGGAATTCCGGCGAGTGCGCAGGGCGCTCCGGAAGTCGAGCTCAGGCCGTATGACAATGTGCTCGTTCTGCAGCAACCGAGCTGGGAACTGCAGCGCCTCGTCACGATTGGCGGGGAAGTGCGTTTCCCGGGGCAGTATGCGTTGAAGACGCGGAGTGAACGCATCGCGGATCTCATCGAGCGCGCCGGCGGCCTGACGAGTGAGGCATACCCGGAAGGCACGGTGTTCATTCGATCGAAAGGCGACGTCGGGCGGGTTGCCATCGACGTGCCGCAAGCGATGCGGCGGGCAAATGCACCGGACAACCTGCTTCTCATGGACGGCGATCGCATCACGATTCCGCAGCGCTCGAATGTGGTGACCGTGCGCGGGGCGGTGAATGCGCCGAACGTCGTCGCGTACGTCGCCGGCAAGAGTATCAGCTACTACATCGACCAGGCAGGCGGTCCTGCGCGTAATGCGGACGTCAAGCGTGCGTTCATCACGCAACCCAGTGGGAAGCGGCAAACGGTCAGCATGTATAAGCCGCTGCCCAAGCCGATGCCGGGCAGCCTGGTGATCATTCCCGAGATGGACCCGTCCGATCGCACGAACTGGATTCAGGTGATGGCTGCACTCGCGCCGGTTCTCGTGAGTCTTACCACACTGATTCTCGCACTGTAGCCGCCGCTCGTCCGGAGTAGATTGGGGCGCATCGGCATGCCGGTGCGCCCTTCGCTCGTTACGGCGGTCCTGCTGCTCGCGGTCCTGGGGGTGTCGCTTTCCGGGCCGCTTGTGCGGCTCTCGGGCGCGCCCGCGATTGCCATTGCGACGTGGCGCCTGGGATTCTCGCTGGTGATTATCGCCGTCCCGCTCATCGTCGGCGGATCCTGGCGGCAATGGCGGCGCCTGACGCGGACGGACCTCGCGCTGGCCCTGCTCGGCGGCGTGCTCCTCGCGCTGCATTTCTGGTCGTGGAACACCTCGATCGCATGGACCACCATCGCCGCATCGGTGGTGCTGGTGAATGTGCAACCGCTCGTCGTGGCCGCACTCTCCGCGTGGTGGTTGCACGAGGCGCCGACGCGCCAGCAGTGGATCGGAATCTCGGTCGCGATGCTCGGCGCCCTCGTCGTGGTGTTACCCGACTTGCGCGGCAGCGACGCCGCGCTGTCGGACGGTCGCGCGGTCATTGGAGACGCCCTCGCCGTCGCTGGCGCCGTAACGGCCGCGGGGTATTACGTGATCGGCAGGCGACTGCGCGCTGGGCTCGATCTCTGGTCATACACCGCGCTCGTCTACGGTGCGTGTTTTGTCACGCTGCTCGCGATCGCGGCAGCCACCGCCACGCCGCTGGGCCCCTATCCTCCGAGGGAAATCGGCATCTTCGCCGGGCTTGCGCTTGGGCCGATGCTGCTCGGACACACGGGGCTGAACTGGGCGCTGCGCCACGCGCGCGCATACCAGGTGAATATCGTGTTGCTTGGGGAGCCGGTCGGCGCCACGATGCTCGCCGCGCTCCTGCCCGGGATCCGTGAGCTCCCGGGCATCTTTACGATCGCTGGCGGTGCGATCGTGCTGGTGGGGATTCTGCTCGCGGAACGGCGTCGTTCCTGAACTGCGCTCGATTATCTTTCGCCGGTCAGCCTGGTATGGCGCAGGAGGCGGTACACCCCACCATGAAGTCCTTCGCTCTCGATGTCGTGGCGACTCGCGGAGGAGTCGTCGAGTCGCGGCACAGCGTGCATGCCGCGGTGGTGGACGCGCATGATGCCCTCATCGGCGGCGCGGGTGATGTCGCCAGGTTCACTCACTGGCGGTCCTGTGCAAAGCCGTTCCAGGTGATGCCGTTCCTGCAATCCGGTGGGTTCGATGACCTGCACTGGGGCGATGACGAGCTCGCCCTCGCATGCGCATCGCACGGCGGGGAGCCGGAGCATGTTGCCATCGCGGAGCGCATGCTGTCCGCGCTCGGACTCGAGGAGGGCGACCTGGCCTGCGGGCCGCACGAGCCCCTGTCGACGCGAGGCGCGAAGTTCCTCCGTGACGCGGGCGAGCGGCCCACGCGACTGCATAACAACTGTTCCGGCAAGCACGCCGCAATGCTGGCCGCCGCGCATACCGCGGGCTGGCCCATGTTTGGCTACGAGCGTCCGGCGCACGACGTCCAGCGGTGCTGCCTCACGAGCGTTGCTCACTGGACTGGGCTCGAGACCGAAGACATCGGCGTTGCGGTGGATGGATGTGGTGTCACGGAATTCGCGATGCCCCTGGAGAACATGGCGCGGGCGTACTCACGCCTCGCCCGTGAAGCGGAGCGGGAATCTGGAGTGGCCTCACGCGTCGTTGGCGCGATTCGAACCCGCCCATTTCTCGTGGGTGGAAGCGATCGTTTCGACTCCATTCTCATCGAGGACACCGAGGGCAGAGTGGTGGCGAAGATTGGCGCCGAGGGGGTGCACTCCGCGGCGCTGCTGGATCAGGGCATTGGTGTGACCATCAAGGTGGAGGACGGATCGCAGCGCGCGCAGTATCCGGCCCTGGTCCGGCTGCTTCAGCTGCTGGATGCGCTTCCGGAGAAGCTGCCGGCGCGGCTCGATGAATACCTCAAGCGACAGATCCGGAACACCCGCGGCGAGACGGTCGGAGAAATCCGCCCCCTGTCCTGACGCAACACAGCGATTCTGCGCGCCCTGAAATGGTGACGCCCGCGGGTGCCGACCGGCTATCTCTCACTCAGCTCGACGACGCCACCCGACGGCTCGTTCGCCTCGCCGCGCAACTTGCGGCGGCGTCCGAACAGGACGTGCGCGTCGCATTACAGGCTGCTCATGGAGTCACGCCGAACGCATGGATCGAAGAATTGCTGCTTCAGACGTACCTGTTCGCGGGGTTTCCGCGTGCCCTCAATGGGATGCGGGAATGGCGCCGCATCGCTGCGATCACCGCAACGCCACCGGTGACGCCGGAGTTCCGTCAGGCGATCGGGGAGGCAACCTGTGCGACCGTCTACGGCGCGATGTACCAGAAACTTCGCGTCAACATCCGCCAGCTGCATCCACAGCTCGACGAGTGGATGATCGAGGAAGGGTACGGCAAGGTGCTGAGCCGGCCCGCGCTGGATCTGCCCCGGCGCGAGCTCTGCATCGTCGCCGCGTGCGCTGCGACAGGACAGGACCGGCAGTTGCAGTCTCATCTGCATGGAGCGCGCAACGTGGGTGTGCCGGGCAGTGTCGTGCGTGCCGCGCTCGATGGCCTGGCAGACCTGATGGATCCCGCGGCGCATTCGCGCACGCTGAAGCTCTGGGCCCGAATCGATAATGACGTTCATTGATCGCGTACGCATTCAGGTGAAGGCCGGCAATGGCGGATCGGGGATCTCCTCGTTTCGTCGGGAGAAGTTCGTCCCGATGGGCGGTCCTGACGGGGGTGACGGCGGGCGCGGCGGTGACATCATCGTCCGCGGTGACGCGAACCTCGCGACGCTCCTCGATTACAGCTATCGCGATACATGGATGGCGGCGAATGGCGATCATGGATCCGGGTCGAATCGTACTGGAGCCTCTGGAGCGGACGTCATTCTGCCGGTTCCACCCGGGACGGTCGTGAAGGACGCGGGAACCGGTGAGCTGATCGGCGAAGTGCTTGACGATGGCCAGACATTCGTGGTCGCGCGGGGCGGACGCGGGGGGAAGGGGAATGCGTTCTTCGCGACGTCCACGCGGCAGGCGCCGCGCGAGTACCAACCAGGCGAAGACGGCGAGCAGCGCCAGCTCGAATTCGAACTCAAGCTCATTGCCGACGTCGGCCTCGTTGGTCAACCGAACGCCGGAAAATCCACACTGCTGTCAGTCATCTCGGCCGCACGCCCCAAGATCGCGGACTACCCCTTCACGACTCTGTCGCCGAACCTCGGCGTCGTCCAGCTCACGGACGGACGCACTTTTGTCGTAGCGGATATCCCGGGAATCATTGAAGGCGCGCACGAAGGAAAGGGACTCGGGTTGCAGTTCCTGCGGCATATCGAGCGCACGCGGATGCTCGCGTTCCTCATCCCGATCGATTCGATGGACTGGCAGGCGGAGTACGACCAGCTGCGCGCGGAAGTCGCCGCGCACTCCGGGGAGCTCGCGCAGAAGCCGCACTGCGTCGTCTTCAGCAAGATGGATCTGCTGGGAGAAGACGAAGCCCCGCCCATCGAAGCGCCCGATGCCTTCGGGATGTACACCATCAGCTCGGCAGCCCGAAAGGGCCTCGACGACCTGCTTGCCGCATGGTGGCGGGAACTGCTCCGGATGAAAAAGGCCGATGATCGAGCTGCAGCAGCCGCCCGTATCGAACTCCCCTGATCTCGTCCTCGTCCCGGGAGGAGAAGACTTTCCGGATGAGTTGCTCGATCTCGGTGACC
>DASPMP010000254.1:0-4717 GCA_035626995.1 Gemmatimonadaceae bacterium | reverse complement strand
GTGCGTGGATCGGGAGGCGGGCGCTGTCCGTGGTATCTGCGGCATCCGACGGTCGCGAGCCGGAGACGGCGCTCACCGGAGCCATCCTCACGGCGGCAGAGGTGGGCGAAGCGTCCGAGCTCATTGCCTGGGCGGCCGAGGCGACTCCGGCGAGGCTCGCTACCCTCGCCCCCGTCGTCTTGAGTGTTGCCGATGCGGGAGACCTGCGGGCCAATTCGATCATCAGCATGGCGGTCGAGGAGCTCGCCCTCCACATCCGCGCGCTCGCGCGGCAACTGTTCACCGACGAGCGCGCCTCGGTACCCGTGGCGCTTACGGGCGGGCTACTCGCCAAGGGCTCGTCGTATCGCAAACGGCTCGAACACCGCCTGAAAAGCGCCGTTCCCGGGGCTCACGTGCATTCCGCGGAGATCGATCCGGCGCGCGGTGCTGTTCGAGGCGCCCTCAAGCAACTGGCAGAGCTGACAACCTGACCTCGCGGGCGTGCAGCACGCGCGCGGTCAGCCGTGGGTCAGGGGCCGATTGTCCGGGCTTTCGTCGCGACCGCTCGTGGCTTCCATGGTCTGCGAGGCTGGCGGGATGCTTGCGGGCGACCACAGCGCCTCCGACTTCGCGACCCACGTTGTCGCGCACAGGTCACCGATGACGTTGACCGTCGTGCGGGACATGTCCAGGATACGATCGACGCCGAGCACGATGGCGATTCCCTCGGGCGGGATGCCGAACATCGAGAGGATGCCAACCAAAAGCGGTATAGATCCGCCGGGCACTCCTGCCGCGCCGACAGCGGTGAGTACCGACATGATGACGACAACGACTTGCTGACCGAGGCTCAGGTCGAGCCCGAACACCTGGGCGAGGAAGAGTACCGTGATCCCCTCGAACAGCGCCGTGCCATTCATGCACATGGTGCTGCCGATCGGGAGAACGAAACCCGCGATGGATGGCGGCACACCAATGTTCTTCTCGATGACCGCGAGGTTGGTCGGCAGCGTCGCGCTGCTCGAGCTCGTGGAGAAGGCGGTGACGATGGAACTGCGGATCCGGCTGAAGAAGAGGCGCGGCGACACGCCCATCAGCGAGCGAAGGATGAGCGAGTTCACGCCGACACCGTGAATGATCAGCGCGCCGAGCACGACGATGACGTACGTCGCCAGCGGCTTCAGCAGGTCGAAGCCGAAGCGCGATGTGACACCGAAGATCAGCGCCGTGACACCATAGGGCGCGAGTCGCATCGCGAACTCGACGATCTTGATGACGACGTCGTTCAACCCTTCGAGAAACGCGATGACGGGACGCGCTCGCTCGGCGACGATCATCGTCAGCGCCATGCCGAAGATGAAGGCAAAGAAGATGATGGCGAGCAGGTCGAGGTCGACCATCGCCTTGACGGGGTTGCGCGGGACGAAATTGACGAGCGTCTCGATGCCAAAATTCTGGGTCGCGGACACCTCGATGCGTGCCGTCGCGTCCTGGGCGTACGTCTGGAGCAGCTCTTCACGGACCGCCTGATCCAGCTGCGCGCCTGGCCGGAAGATGTTCACCGCGATCAACCCGATGGTCGCAGCGATCGCGGTGGTGATCAGGAAGTAGGCAATGGCTTTTCCGCCCACTCGTCCCACTTTGCGCAGGTCTCCCAGGCCGGCCACACCGAGCGCAATCGACGCAAAGACCAGCGGCACCACGATCATGAACAGCATCCGCAGGAATACCTGACCTACCGGTCCCGCGAGATACTTGTTGATCCATGCAACCGCCGCGTGATCGCCGCCGAGCGTGAAGTTGGCGATGACGCCGAGGGTGGCACCGACGAGAAGACCCAGCAGGATCTTGGTGTGCAGCTTCATCCCCTTCCCGCTGGATCCAATGCTTTCGCTCATGCGCTCAGTGAGGTGGGGTTTGTCCGATTACGGAGATGCGATTTCCGATAGCCGTACGCGAAATACAGTGCGACACCGATGGCCGTCCACACGCCAAACCGCAGCCAGGTGCGCCCGGGCAGCCCCGCCATGACGTAGACGCAGGCGAAGGCACCACCCAGTGACACGACCCAGATTGCCGGTGCACGGAACGGGCGCTCGCGTTTCGGATCGATATATCGCAGAACCAGTACCCCGATGCACACGATGGCGAAGGCCGCGAGGGTCCCGATGCTCGTCAGGTCGTAAATCTCGTTCTCGTCGAGAAAGAGACTGCCCACCGCGACCACGATCCCCGTCCACAGCGTCGTGATGTGCGGCGTCCGGTACTTCGGATGGATCCTGGCCGCCCATTGCGGCAACAGTCCATCGCGGGCCATCGCCATGAAGATGCGTGGCTGTCCGTACTGAAAGACGAGAAGCACTGCCGTCAGCGAGACGACTGCGCCGAACGCCACGAACCAGCTGGCGATGGGAAGACCAGCAAGTTCCAGCGCGCGTGCCAGCGGATCCGCGCCCTTGAGCTGCTCATACGGCACGAGGCCGGTGGCCACGATCCCCACGATCACGTAAATGATCGTGCACACGCCCAGGCCGTACAAAATGCCGCGCGGCACGTTCCGTTGCGGGTTCTTGGTTTCCTCGGCCGCGGTGCTGATCGCGTCAAACCCGATGTAGGCGAAGAATACGATCGCCGCGCCTTGATGGATGCCGCGCCAACCATTCGGCGCGAAGGGCGTGTAGTTGGCCGTATCGATGTTCATCGCGCCCATGACGACGAAGAACGCCAGCACGAGGAGCTTGACCACGACCATCCACTTGTTCGCCTGGGCACTCTCCCGGACGCCGATGTACAGCACCCAGGTGATCAGCATGACGATGACGAACGCCGGCAGGTTGAGCAGGATGGGAATTCCACCGATACGCGGCGCCGTTTGCAGCAGCGCGTGTACCTCCGGGTTGCTGCTCAGCAGCGCGGTGCGGTATCCGTAGGACAACCAGTCGGGCAGGTTCGCCCCAAAGGCCGACAGCAGCGAATTGAAGTACCCGCTCCACGCGATGGCGACGGCAATGTTTCCCACCGCGTACTCCAGCAGCAGGTTCCAGCCGACGATCCACGCCACGAGTTCGCCGAGGGTCGCGTACGTGTACGTGTACGCGCTCCCGGCTTGTGGGATCATCGACGCCAGCTCGGCGTATGCGAGCGCGCAAAGCGCACACACCAGGCCGAGCAGGACAAAGGACATCACCAGCGCCGGCCCTGCCCCGTACCGGATCACCTCTCCCGTGGGGAGCACCTCGCCTGCCGCCGCCGTCCCGATCGAGGAAAAGATCCCCGCACCGATCACGGCGCCGATCGAGAGGAGAATCAGGTCACTGACGCCGAGTTCGCGGCGGAGTCCTGTGGCCTCGTCGGCCGGCAGGAGCTCCGCAATCGGTTTCCGGGTAAAAAGCTGGTTCACGCGACCGTCGCGCCGGACTTGATGCCGGTCTCGATGCGCATGGCGTAGAACGAGCGCCACACGAACACCATGGAGAGCACGAAGAAGATGCCGGCGAGAATCGACGTGAACTGGTTGCCTTGCGAGCCGCTGAGGGACACCGCGAGTTCCACGGCCAGCAACCCGAACAGCGTCGTGAACTTGATGATCGGGTTCATCGCGACCGACGACGTATCCTTGAATGGATCGCCGACGGTGTCACCAACGACCGTTGCGTCATGCAGCGCCGTGCCTTTCTGCTTCAATTCGACTTCGACGATCTTCTTCGCATTGTCCCATGCGCCGCCGGCGTTGGCCATGAAAATGGCCTGGAACAGCCCGAACAACGCGATAGACACCAGGTAGCCGATGAAGAAGAACGGCTCCAGGAACGCGAACGCCAGCGTGGAGAAGAAGACCACGAGGAAGATGTTGAACATCCCCTTCTGCGCGTACTGCGTGCAGATCTCGACGACCTTCTTGGAATCCGTGACCGAGGCCTTCGTCGTGCCTTCGAGCTTGATGTTCGCCTTGATGAACTCCACTGCCCGATAGGCCCCGGTGGTCACCGCCTGGATGCTCGCGCCGGTGAACCAGTAGATCACCGCGCCGCCGGCAATCAGTCCGAGGAGGAAGGGCGGGTGAAGAATCGAAAGGTTCGTAACCAGCTCGGGTTGGAGACCCTGCGTGAGCGCCACGATGATTGCGAAAATCATGGTCGTCGCACCCACCACGGCGGTGCCGATGAGCACCGGCTTGGCCGTCGCCTTGAAGGTGTTGCCGGCGCCATCGTTCTCCTCGAGCAGGTGCTTGGCGCGTTCGAAATTCGGATCGAAGCCAAACTCCTGCTTGACCTCGGCGCGCGCGGTCGGGATCTGTTCGATCGTGGAGAGCTCGAACACCGACTGCGCGTTGTCGGTCACGGGGCCGTACGAGTCCACGGCGATGGTGACCGGACCCATGCCCAGGAAGCCGAAGGCCACCAGTCCGAACGCGAATACCGCGGGAGCCATCATCAGCGCGCCAACGCCCTGCATGGCTACCAGGTAGCCGATCCCCATCAGCGCGAGCATGGCGAAGCCGAGCCAGTACGCGCTGAAGTTCCCCGCCACGAGGCCCGACAGGATGTTCAGCGACGGGCCGCCCTCACGAGAGGACGTGACGACCTCGCGCGTGTGCCGGGAGTCGACTGAGGTAAAGATCTTCACCAATTCAGGTATGATCGCCCCGGCAAGGGTACCGCACGTGATGATGGTGGACAGCTTCCACCACAGCGAGCCGTCGCCGAGGTCGGGGATCAGGAAGTACGACACCACA
>DASPMP010000253.1:0-8417 GCA_035626995.1 Gemmatimonadaceae bacterium | reverse complement strand
CGTTGTACTCGCGCATCGGGACGACCCAGAACTCGACGCCATGTTTCCGCATCAGGGCCGGGAGTACCGTGGTGAGTCGCTTCGCGAGCCAGTCCTGCTGGATCCCCGCCTGTTCGCGGAGCGTGCCGAAGGGACGGCGTGGCTGTGAGTCGGCGCTGGGGCTCTGGGCGTGTCCGAGCGCTGGCGACGCAAGCATGAAGGCCAGCCCGGCGACAAAGCGATAAGCAGTCATGTTGCAAAACTGCGCTCGTCGCTGTTGGGACGCTACAGCCGAGGGCCGAGGGCCGAGGGCCGACAAGCCGACAAGCCGACAAGCCGACAAGCCGACAAGCCCTTCTACGCCTGCGCCGGGTCCTCGGTCGGCTCCTCTTCCACCTTCTCGCGCCGCAGCACCGTGCGACGCACGAGGGTCACGACGCCCGCCAGGATCAGTGCCCACGCGGTGACGGTGACCATGCGCGTGAGCAACGTCGTCCCCATCATGGGAAGCCAGTCACTCCAGGTGGCTCGCGAGGTGCCGAATGGTTCGCGGCCCAGCCAGATCAGCGCCAGCGCGGTCGCGGCTTCCGCGGCGACCTCGATGAGCGCAAACAGCGGCGCACGCCACACCCAGCGCTGCACGGGATAGTTCGCAAGGTGGAACGTCAGCGCCGCGCAGAGCAGCAGGAGCCCGAACGCGAACGTCCCCCCGGCCCACAGCCAGCTCCCCGATGGCCCCATGGTGACGACGAGAGCGCGGTACAGCCGCAGCACCACGCCGGTGATGATCGCCACTTCCACGAGTGACAGCGAGAAGCGACGCATGACCGTCGGCTCCTCGAAGTGCCACTGGATCGAGTGCTTCGGAAAGAACTTCGTCACGAGCAGCTCGAGCGTCGCATGCCCTTACGTAACTGCGCAGGGAGGGACAGCGCAACCTGTGAGAAGGCGCTCACGCTTGTCGGCTTGTCGGCTTCGCCGCTTGTCGGCTTCGCCGTTTGTCGGCTTGTATCACGAATCACAAATGCCGAGCGAGAAGCTGAGAAGCCGACAAGCCGTCAAGCCGACAAGCCGTCAAGCCATCAAGCCGACAAGCCGCTACTACCTCACCCAATGCCCGATCCTGCCCCACCGGATGTCCGTTATAAAAGACAAAGGACGGTCGCTCTCGGCCTGGGGCACGTACGTGTAATAGATGAACATCGGCCGGCCGCGGACGTTGGCGCGCGGCACGATCCCCCAGTACCGGCTGTCCTTCGACTGGTACCGGTTGTCCCCCATCATGAAGTAGTTCGACGGCGGGATCAGCAGCGGGCCCCAGTTGTCCAGCGTGGGGCGCCGGGGCGGCGGACCGAATCGGGTGCCGCTCAGCTCGATCTTGTGCTGCCAGTCCATGAGGGGCGAATACTCGTCGCCGTTCCCCTTCGGGTTCACTGACGCCGCGTATCCCTGGCGCTGCGGCAGCCCGTTCACGTGGAGCAGCCCGTCGCGCATGTAGACAGTGTCGCCCGGCATCCCGATCAGGCGCTTCACCAGGGTGGGATTGGGGTCCTCCCCCGCCTCGGCGAGGTCCGGCTGGTAGGGGGACATGAAGACGACCACGTCGCCACTCTTCGGATCCGCGTACCCCGGGAGGTTCACCCGCGTAAAAGGGATGTGCGGGCCGTACACGAGCTTGTTCACGAACAGCCAGTCGCCAATGAGCAGCGACGGGATCATGCTCCCCGACGGAATCCGGAACGCCTCGACCAAAAACGTCTTGAGGACCAGATAGACCAGCACGGCGCCAGCGACCGACTTGACGTTCTCCCAGATCCGCTTCTGTAGGGGCGTCTTTGGCGCGGAATTGCGTCCTCCCCCGCCCTCACGGGCCTGGGCGACAACATTCTTCGAAGACGTGGATCGTTTCTTGGCCATGCGGGATGAAGGGGATGCAGAGGTCGATGCGGCGCGCATGAATCATAGTGGCGCGCACGCGGCAGTGTTCCCTTCGCCGGCACAGAGACAAAAAAAGGGCGCACGGTGAAGTGCGCCCCTCGAACAGTCCGACGCGTGGTCGAACTACTTCATGTGCTTGGACACGAGCTTGGTCATCTCGAACATCGAGACCTTGCCCTTGCCGCCGAACACCGGACGGAGCTTGTCGTCCGCGTTGATCATGCGGCGCTCCTTGGCATCCTGGAGACCATTCCGCTTGATGTACTGCCAGAGCTTCTTCGTCACCTCGGTCCGCGGAATCGCCGTGCTGCCGACGACGGCCGAGAGGGCGGCGTCCGGCTGCATCGGCTTCATGAACGCCGCGTTTGGCTTGCGCTTCGCGCCGCCACGCTTCGCAGCCTTCTTCCGGGTCGACTTCTTCGCGCCGCCACGCTTCGCAGCCTTCTTCGCGCCACCCTTCTTTTTCTTCGCCGCCATGTGATCTCCTCTGAGTTGGTGATCGGAGCGTTTTCCCTATGGGAAAATGGCTCTGTGACGATGTTCCGCCGCGCGAATAGTAAAGTTTCCCTCGGCGAGCGCAATAGGCAGTTGCACGTTTTTCACTCTGAGAATTGCCGCAGCAGCGCCATCATCCGCACGTCGTACGGGTCAGGGGAGTCGTCCGCGTCGCCGATCTCGTAGTTCTGCTGCGGCGTTTCGAGGATCATCGGGATCCCCCGGGAGCGCCGGTCCTGCACCAGCCAGCGGAACGGCTCGACGCCGATGTGTCCGTCCCCTATGAGAACGTGCCGGTCGCGGTTGGAGCCAAGCTCCCCCGCGCTGTCGTTCAGGTGGAAGAACCCGGGGGCCTCGCCCGCCTCCTGCTCGAAGAGATCGAGGGTCCGCGTCAGTTCCCCCTGCTTCCGGATGTCATAGCCGGACGCGAACAGGTGGCAGGTATCCAAGCCGTACCCGGTCCTCGCCCGATGCCGCTTCGGGATGTGCGCCAAGATCATCCCGACCTCCTGCGCGGTCCGCGCCATGGTGGTCCCGGCGCCGGCGGTGTTCTCGATCAGCACCCGGCAGTCGCTCTTTACCGTCTCCACCGCATGGACAATCGCCCCGGCGATCCGCTCCGCGGCCGCCTCGCGATTGCCGTCCGTCGCCGCCCCCGGGTGGAAGCAGATCTGGCCGAGTCCGAGCAGCGAGGACCGCTCCAGCTCCTTGGTGAGCCCGTCGCGCGCGCGGATCCACTTGTCGGTGTCCGGCGTCCCGGTGTTCAGGACGTACGCGCCGTGCGCCATGATCCGCTTCGAGTCCATCTTCGTGGAGGCGAGCGCCGCCTTGAAATTGTCCACCCGTTCCTGGCGCATGTTGGACTTGTCGCCGTAGAATTTCGGGACCGCGGTGAAGAGCTGCATGGCGGACATTCCCGCCCGCGCTGCGCGGCGGACGGCCATGTGGAGGCCGCCGTTGTCGATGGTGTGGGCGCCGAAGAAGTGCATGGAGAGAGTTTATCGGCTTATCGGCTTGTCGGCTTGTCGGCTTGTCGGCTTGTCGAAAAGCAGACAAGCTGACAAGCTGAAAAGCAGAAGAGCGTTTCGCTACGGCTTCAAGTCGATCATCCGCTTCTTTCCCGCATAGTGCACCGACTGTGGGTCGCGCAGCTCGCCCAGCTTTTTCACGAGCGCGCTGATGCGGCGACCCTGCTCGATGATGGTCTTGATGTCTTCCGTCGGCTGCCCTTTCTCCTCCATTTCGAGGAGCATGAGCTCCGCGGTGCCGAGCAGGCCGGTGAGGGGATTGTTGATCTCGTGCTGGAGCCCGACCGTCGCCTCGCCGATTCCGGCATGGAACCGCGCCTTGCGCAGCTCCTCTTCGGCGGTGCGGTGGGCTTCGTCGTCCTGCATGCGACGCTGGGCAATGCGCATGCGCGCCATGAGCCGTTGCCCGGACGTGGGCTTGGTGATGTAATCGTCCGCGCCGGCGTCGAGCACGGCGTCGAGGTCGGCTGCCTTGTCGCGGCCGGTGAGCACCAGGATGTAGGTCTGTCGCCCGGCGTCACGATCACGGATGCGGCGGCAGACCTCGAGCCCGTCCAGGTTCGGCATCTCGATGTCGAGCACGACCATCGGGTGATGGGCTTTCTGCCAGAGCTCCCAGGCCTGCGCGCCGTCAGACGCGGTGTCGAACTCGTGCCCCAGGGCGGTGAGCACATGCTCGACCAGCAGCACGATGGTCGGATCGTCGTCGGCGATCAGGCAGCGGAGCATGCTCAGAATATACGACGTGTTGGCGTGTCGGCTCGTCCGTAGAAGCTGACAAGCTGAGAAGCAGACAAGCGGCTTCTCCGCCTATCTTTCGGTCATGGCTACTACATCCAAGCCCGACTCGCGCGCCGCAGCGTCCAAGCTCCGCGCCGCCGCCGATTCTCCGCAGTCCGAGCTGCTGCACTCGTCCAGCAGCGTCATCGCGAACTTCAATGGCGTCCGCCGCGTGCCGACGCCGATCAATGAGCCCATCAAGTCGTACGCTCCCGGCTCGCCGGAGCGGACCGAGCTGAAGGCGCGGCTCGAACAGATGTCCAGCGAAGAGCTCGACATCCCCCTCATCATCGGCGGACGGGAGATTCGCACCGGGAAGACGACACAGTCCGTCATGCCGCACGCGCACTCGCACGTGCTCGCAGACTGGCATCGCGCCTCCGCCGAGCATGTGACCCAGGCAATCGATGCCGCGCGTGAGGCACGTCGGGAGTGGGCGAACTGGGCATGGGAAGACCGCGCCGCCGTTTTCCTCAAGGCCGCGGAGTTGCTCGCCACCACCTGGCGGGCCACCATGAACTCGGCCACCATGCTCGGCCAGTCGAAGACGGTGTTCCAGGCCGAGATCGATTCCGCGTGCGAGCTGATCGACTTCCTGCGCTTCAATCCTGCCTACGCGCAGGAGTTGTACAGCGAGCAGCCGCTGTCGTCGCCGGGCATGTGGAACATGCTCGACTACCGCGGGCTCGAGGGATTCGTCTACGCCGTCACGCCGTTCAACTTCACGGCGATCGGCGGCAACCTGCCCACGGCGCCCGCGCTCATGGGCAACACGGTGGTGTGGAAGCCGGCGTCTACCGCGATGGTGTCGGCGTATTACATCATGAAGCTTCTCGAGGAAGCGGGGCTGCCGCCGGGGGTCATCAACTTCGTTCCAGGCGACGCCGCCGAGATCTCGAACATCTGCCTCGCGCACCGCGAGCTGGCCGGCGTGCACTTCACGGGGAGCACCGGCGTCTTCAACAGCATGTGGAAGACGATCGGCGCCAACATGTCCAGCTACCTGTCGTACCCGCGGATCGTCGGCGAGACGGGGGGTAAGGACTTCATCGTCGCGCATCCGTCGGCCAATCCGCAGGCGGTGGCCGTGGCGATCGCGCGCGGCGGCTTCGAGTACCAGGGACAGAAATGCTCGGCCGCGAGCCGCGTCTACGTGCCGAAATCGCTCTGGAAGCAGGTGCGGGACGCGACGGTCGGGATGATGGACGACATCAAGCAGGGCGACGTGAGAGATTTTCGTAACTTCGTGAGCGCGGTGATCGACAAGCGGTCGTTCGACAAGATTTCCGAGTACCTGGACGACGCGAAGAAGAACGCGAAGATCATCGCGGGGGGCACCGCCGAGGGGAAGGACGGCTACTTCATCAAGCCGACCCTCGTGGAGACTGACAAGCCGGCGTATCGCCTGCTCTGCGAGGAGATCTTTGGACCAGTCGTGACGGCGTACGTCTACGACGACTCGAAGTGGGAAGAGACGCTGAAGACGGTGGACAAGACGTCCCCCTACGCGCTCACTGGCGCGATCTTCTCGAATGACCGGGGTGCCGTGCGCGAAGCCACACTCGCCCTGCGGAACGCCGCGGGGAATTTCTACATCAACGACAAGCCCACGGGTGCGGTGGTGGGACAGCAGCCCTTCGGTGGCGCGCGGAGCTCGGGGACGAACGACAAGGCGGGGTCGAAGCTGAATCTCGTGCGCTGGGTGAGTGCGCGGACGATCAAGGAGACCTTCAGCCCGCCGACGGATTACAAGTACCCGTTCATGGGGGAGAAGTAGAGCATGCTTGTCTGCTTGTCGGCTTCTCGGTTTGTCGACAAGCTGACAAGCTGACAAGCCGACAAGCCGACAAGCCGACAAGCTGACAAGCCGACAAGCTGACAAGCTCTTATGCTGATTCTCAACCGGCGCGAAGTCACGCAGCTGCTCAGCATGTCCACGTGCATCACGCTGATGGAGCAAGCCCTCGCGTCGCTCTCTCGCGGCGAAGTGATGCTCCCCCTGCGGCCCGTGATCAGCATCCCGAACTCGCCGAACATCTTCGCGGTGATGCCCACGTACTCGGCCGACCTGGGCGCCAGCGCGGCGAAGTTGATCACGGTGTATCCCGAGAACCACGGGACGGCGCTCGACTCGCATCAAGGGATGGTCGCGCTGTTCGACGGCACGAACGGCTCGCCGCTCGCCATCATGGACGCCGCGTCAATCACCGCGATCCGTACCGCCGCGGTGTCTGCCGTCGCGACGAAGCTCCTGGCGCGTCCCGAGTCGCGCACCCTCGCCATCCTTGGCGCGGGGGTTCAGGGACGCAGCCACGTCGACGCGATGCTTGCCGTGCGGAAGGTCGAGCGCGTCATCCTCTGGAGCCGGACGTCCGCACATGCGCGATCGCTCATGGACGACGTGAGCGCCGCGCATGATACGAGGTTCGAGGTGGCGGCGTCTGTCGAAGCGGCCGTCTGCGACGCCGACGTCGTCTGCACGGTCACGGCATCCCGCGAGCCGGTCCTCGAAGGGACATGGCTCCGGCCAGGGACGCACATCAACGCGGTCGGCGCATCCATTCCAACGGCGCGTGAGCTGGACACGGCCGCGGTCGCAGGGGCGCGCGTCTTCGTGGACCGCCGCGAGTCGGCGCTGAACGAAGCTGGCGACATCCTCATCCCGATGAAGCAGGGCGTCTTTGGCCCGGATCATATAGTGGCCGAAGTCGGCGAGGTGCTGATCGGAGCGCATCCCGGACGGGAGACAAACGACGAGATCACCCTTTTCAAGTCGCTGGGCCTCGCCGTGGAGGACCTGGCGTGCGCGCACTACCTGCACGGCGTCGCCAGCGAAGGCGGCGTCGGGACACGGGTGTCCATCTGACGCCCCCGGTTGTCGCGCCAGGCCTCGCGCAGATTCGGGAGGCGCGCGCGCGGATACAGGATGACGTCGTCCGCACGCCGCTCGTGCGGTTCGACGGCGACCCCGGCGATCCCGTGATCTGGCTGAAGCTCGAGAATCTGCAGCCCATCGGGTCGTTCAAGCTGCGCGGTGCGATGAATCGCATTCGCGCGCTGTCGCGCGAGCAACTCGCCGACGGCGTCTACACCGCCAGCGCCGGGAACATGGCCCAAGGGGTCGCATATGCCGCGCGTCTCCTCGGCGTGCCGGCCACTGTCGTAGTCCCGGAGACGGCGCCCTCCGCGAAGCTCTGCGCCATCGAGCGCCTCGGCGCGGCGATCGTTCGCGTCCCCTACGACGAGTGGTGGAAGACGATGCAGGACGGCGCGCGTCCGGGAATGCGCGGGGCCTTCGTCCACCCGTTCGCCGACGGGGATGTCATGGCAGGTAACGGGACGATTGCGCTCGAGGTGCTCGAGGAGCTGGATGACGTCGACGCCATTCTCGTCCCATGGGGCGGTGGCGGACTCACCTGCGGCATCGCGGCCGCGGTGCGAGCGGTGCGACCCTCTGTCAGGGTGATCGCATGCGAGGTCGCGGACGCCGCGCCCCTGTCGGCGTCCTTCGCCGCACGTGCGCCGATGTCCATCGAGAACCGCCGCACCTTCGTGGACGGAATCGGCGGAAAAGGCGTCTTCCCCCAGATGTGGCCACTGGCACAGGAGCTCGTGTCTGCCGCTCTCAGCGTAGACGTGGCTGCCGTCGCCGAGTGCGTGCGACTGCTCGCACAGCGCAATCGGGTGGTGGCTGAAGGTGCCGGAGCGGCGGCGCTGGCAGTCGCGCGCGGGCGATTGGCGGAGTTAACTCCCGTGCCGCGGCGAGTGGTCTGTATCGTTTCAGGGGGGAACATCGACGCCGCGATTCTTGCCACGATACTCACCGGATCAGTTCCGTAAACGTGGCACCGCCCCTGCTATTTGTGAGGGCGCCGATGAAGACTTTCAAGGACTCCACCAACGTCATCTGGACCGTGTTCGAGGTCCGGCGCCAGGCTGTCAGCCGGGCTGACGGCGCATTCCTTCCCAGCGGGTTCAACGATGGGTGGCTGTGCTTCGAGTGCGCGGTCGCCAAGAAGCGACTGGTGAAGTATCCGGAGCGGTGGCGCGAGCTGACGGACGGGGAGCTGGAGAAGCTGCTGATCGCGGCGCAGCCGGCGCCGCGGACGACGTTCAAGCTGAGCGAGGACTTCAGCGACTCGCCGACCCGGGAGCTGTAGCCTCTCGGCTCTCGGCTCTCGGCTCTCGGCTCTCGGC
>DASPMP010000252.1:0-2186 GCA_035626995.1 Gemmatimonadaceae bacterium | reverse complement strand
TCGATCTCGGAGGCGCTTCCCCCCCCGCCGCTCTGGGACGGCTGGTGGATCATGATCCGCGAGTGGGGCAGGGCAAACCGCTTCCCCTTGCGTCCCGCCGACAGCAGGAATGCGCCCATACTCGCCGCGAGTCCCATGCAGATCGTGTTCACCGGGGACTTCAGGTATTGCATGGTGTCGTAAATCGCCAGCCCGGCCGACACACTGCCCCCCGGTGAGTTGATGTAGAGATAGATGTCGCGATCCGGGTTGTCCGCGGTCAGGAAGAGCAGCTGCGCGATGATGATATTCGCGACGTCGTCGTTGACCGGTGTGCCGAGGAAGATGATCCGGTCCATGAGCAGCCGCGAGAAGATGTCGTAGCTGCGCTCGCCGCGGCTGGACCGCTCGATGACGTACGGGGGATAGATGGTAGCCATTCTGAGACGTTTGAGGGTTCCGTGTTTGAGTGTTTGAGAGCGCGGGAAGGGCGTCGGATCTCCCTGAAACCGTGAAACCCTCAAACGCTGACGCGTCTATTCGATCGTATTTCTCTCCAGCAACCACTTAAAGACTTTCTCTTCCGTGATCGCGCGTTCAATTTCCTGAAGTCGACCGGCTTTCTGGAGCGACGCGTAGACCTGTCCAGGCTCGGCATTCCGCTTCTGCGCCACGTCCGCGACCCGTTCGTCGATGTCCGCTTCCGTGGCTTTGAGCGCTTCGCGCTCGGCGATGGTATCGATGATGAGATCGCGCCGGACCTGGCGCTCCGCGACCGACCGGAATTCCGCCGAAAAACGCTCGCGCTCGTCGTCGGGGATCTGATAGGCCTTCATGTAGCCATCGATAAGCTGGTTGACCCAGCTGGGCGGGACGTCGAACGCATTGGCCTGCACGATCTGGTCAATGATCTGCTGCCGCACGCCGGCGTCTGCCTCACGCTCCGCATGCGATTCGAGATCCTTGCGAACGGTCGACGTGAGCGCGTCGAGCGATTCGAAATCGCCAACCTCGCGCGCGAATGCGTCGTCGAGCTCGGGGAGTGCCTTGCGCTTGACGTCCTGCAATGTCACGCGGACGGGCTTCGTCTTGCCGCGCTGCGCTTCGTCCGGAAAATCGTCTGGCCAGCGGACCGGCTCCTCGAGCGTCTGCCCGGCCGTCATGCGCATGATGAGCTCTTCGATGCCGGGAATGGCCTGCCCGCCACCCAGGACAAGCCGGTATTCCTTCCCCTCCGGCAGCTCGCCGTCATCATCCGCCGTGGCCAGCAGCACCGTCACCATGTCGCCGGGGGCAGGCTTGTCGGTCACGGGGGCCCAGTTGGCGCGCTGGTCGCGCATCTCGTCCAGCTGCTGCGTCACCGTGTCTTCATTCACCGGCGCCAGCGTTCGTGTCACCCGGAAACCCTGGGTGCGTTCGAGGGTGACGTCCGGACGAACCTCGACATGCAGTTCGAAGACAAGCGGCTGGCCCTCGTCGAAGCGTACGTCGTGCACGTGCGGTTGCGACGCGGGCTTCAACTTTTCGCGCTCGATCACTTCCTGATACGCTTCCTGCAGCAACGACTCCAGCGCCTGCTGCCGAATGGCATCGCGGAATCGCTTCCGGACGAGCGCCGCAGGCGCCTTGCCCGGCCGGAAGCCCGGCAACCGCACGGATGACGCGTACCGCCGTGCGGTTCGCTCCTCGGCGTCTTCGACAACATTGACGGGCACCGACACCTCGAGCAGGCGTTCGACCCCTTCATTTTTCTTGGTCTTGATATCGATCTGCATTGTGTCCGAAAGCTAACCCTTGGCCAAAGCCCCCGTCGCGCCGCCGCTTGACCAGATGCGCAGGAAGAATCATCATGCCGAGTCCCCTCTGTCTCCCTGCCTCATCCCGATTTCCGCGAGGATGTGTCATCCATGAAAGCCGGTCGTTTGCTCGCGTTGGCCGTCGTCGGATTGGTCGCGTCCGGATGCTATCACCAGGTCGTTCAGACCGGCCGAACGCCGGGACCAACCGTAGTGCACAAACCGTGGACACCCATTTTTCTGTGGGGGCTGGTGCCACCGGCGCCGATCGATGTATCGGCACAATGCCCGAGCGGTATTGCCACCGTTGAGACGAAGATGACTGTGCCGAACTGGTTCGCGGGCCTTCTCACGCTCGGCATCTACAGCCCTCGTGATGTGAAGGTCACCTGCGCTACCGGCAGCGCGATG